>JABAYZ010000169.1 GCA_018608735.1 Flavobacteriaceae bacterium
TTGATTTATACTGGAAGCTATATGGATTTTGGTGTTTGGAAAAGAAATAAAAAAAGCATTTTAGAATACACCTCATTAGTTCAAAAATTCGATATCGAATTGGCTGAGGATGAACAATTTTGGAACATTATTAAGTTAGATAATTGGCTAATTTTCCAATCGCTTTCCAGGATTTATCTTGTTAACGAACTTACAAAAGACACTACTTTTATAGAATCGGACCATATAATCTCCAATATTTTTGAGGTCAACGGAGTCCTGTTCTTCAATAAATTAAATAAAGGTGTTTATAAAATAATCGATGGTAATGTAGAGCTTGTTAGTGATGACCCAAGGGTGGCTTCTAATAGTCTAATTGGAGTGGTTAAAATCAATGATCGACTTCTAATCATGACGGCATCCAATGGTTTTTATTTTTTAGAGGATAAGAAACTTAGCCCATGGAAAATAGACGCCAAAGTGGATTTAAATTCAATCACAATTTACAGCGCAACTAAATTAAGCGATGACAGTATTGTTATAGGTACAGTTTCAAAAGGACTCTATCACCTCAACCCCCAAGGTAAGCTTAAATATGATCTTAATTTTGAAAAGGGACTAAGTAATAATACCGTATTATCCGTTTTTGAGGATTATCAAAACAACCTGTGGCTAGGTCTTGACATTGGCATCAGTCATATAAATTTGTCGTCTCAGTTTGTTGTTTATAACGATAAAAAAGGAGCCATTGGCACTGTATATACGTCTGTAGTTTTCGAGGACTATTTATACCTAGGAACAAATCAAGGCTTGTTTTATAAACGTAGAGATACCGACTCAGATTTTTCATTTATCGAAGGTACAAATGGACAAGTATGGAATCTTAAAGTCATTGATGACCAAGTTTTCTGTGGTCATGATCGCGGTACTTTATTAATTAAGAATCATAAACTACAGTACAGTATTGATCAATCTCCTGGAACTTGGGATTTTAAGCCTTTAACCAACAGCCCTAACATAATATTACAAGGGAATTATAATGGCTTAAGCATTTTGGAAAAAGTGCAAGGGCGATGGCGTTATAGAAATAAAATTAATGGGTTCAATATCTCCAGTCGTTTTTATCACCTTATTGGAGATCAAATCTTTGTGAATCATGAATTAAGAGGGCTTTATGAGCTCACATTAAATGAGAATTTAACAGCAGCTTCCAAAGTTTTAAATGTTACATCCATCCCTAAGGGTAAAGGATCTAATTTTATTAAATTTTCAAAAAGTTATTTCTACACCTCTTCTGAAGGCGTTTATAATTATAACCCTACTAATAAAGAATTTACCAAATCTGAAGCTTTTGGTAAAGTGCTAAAGGACTTTGACCTCATGACAACCATTATGGATGTCAAAGATTCGGATGGATTTAAATGGTGCTTTGCAGACGATAATATTTTAATTATTAGCGTGGGAAGTGTTACCAAAACCCCAAAAGTAGAAGTCATTCCAGTAGCAATATCCAATTTTAAAAATGTAGTTTCTGGTTTTGAAAACCTAACAAAAATAGGCACAAATGAGTATCTTCTAGGCTCTTCATATGGCTATTTCATTTTCAATTCAAATACCCAAAAACCAAACCATGTCTATAATTTAAAAATCAACTCTATTGAGGCGAGCAAAATCAACGGAGATAAAATCCGTTTAGATCTTGAAGCTCCAATGCGCTTAGATTCGGAAAACAATAACATTTACATTGACTATAGTATCCCACACTACGATAACATCGTTAGTAAAAAATATTCATATAAATTAGTAGGCTGGTCAGATGATTGGTCTTCTTGGCAAAAGGAATCTCTTCAAGTGTTTGAAAACCTACCCTTTGGCAGCTATGAGTTTATGGTAAAAGGAAAAATTGGTAATACAGAAACCATAAACACCGCATCCTATCATTTTGTAATCAATCGTCCGTGGCACCTTTCAAACATTGCCATCACCCTATACGTCTTGCTTTTTATTATTTTATGGGTCCTTGTCCATAATATTTACAAAAGATATTACAGGAAACAGCAGCAACAACTTCTGCAAAAATCTCAAGAACAACTCGCACTTAAGGAACTCGAAACTTCTCAAAAGTTTATGCAGTTAACAAACGAGAAATTAAAACTAGATATTGAAAGTAAAAATCGTGAGCTGGCAGTATCTACAATGAGTTTGATTAAGAAGAATGAATTTTTGAATAGCATCAAAAGTGAATTAAAGGAAAAAGACAACAAACAGGACATAAAGAAAGTCATCAAAATAATCGATAAAAACTTAAACAATACTGATGACTGGAAGTTATTTGAAGAAGCCTTTAACAATGCAGATAAAGACTTCTTGAAACTTATTAAAGAGAAGCATCCAATCCTTACTCCTAACGACCTTCGCTTGTGTGCTTACCTTCGTCTAAATTTATCATCAAAAGAAATTGCGCCTCTACTCAATATTTCTCCGAGAAGTGTAGAAGTCAAGCGATATCGTTTGCGCAAAAAAATGGATTTACCTCATGAATCTAGCTTAACAAATTATATTTTAGAAATATAACATCCTCTACAAATAGGGTTTTTACCTATACATATACCATACATTTAGGTAAAATATTTTTTGTTTATTTTTTTTTACTTTTATTTAAACAGTAATTTTAACCTGTAACATTAAAATTTTTAATGTTTTTTCATAGTGTATAGCTTTTGTTTAGAATATTTAAACAAATAATGTTGTTGGTTGTTTTAACTTTACATGAAATCAAAACAACCAATTATTTATGAAAAAAATAGTTTATTCCGCACTGATGACTTTGGCGTTTGCTTTTACAGCAACGGCCCAAAACACTTCAGTGAGTGGTACAGTCACATCTAGTGCTGATGGCCTTCCTCTTATAGGTGTCAACATTATAGTAAAAGATACAAGCACTGGAGCTGTATCTGATTTTGATGGAAACTTTACCATCTCAAACGTACAACCAAATTCAACTTTAGTCTTTACCTATATAGGTTTTGTGACTAAAGAATTATTGGCATCGTCAAACATGGCCGTGTCTTTAGAAGAAGACAATGCACAACTAGATGAAATTATTGTAATTGGATATGGTTCTCAAAGAAAGAAAGAAATTACAGGAGCAGTATCAGTTGTTAGTTCTGAAACAATTGAGAAACTAAATCCAGTAAGGCCAGAACAAGCCTTACAAGGGCAAGTGGCTGGGGTAAACATTACAACAAATTCAGGAACGCCTGGAGGTGGTTCTACTATTAGTATTAGAGGAGTGTCCACTAACGGAGATAGTCGTCCATTAATATTAGTAGATGGAAATGTTGTGGAAGACCTGAGTGTCATAAACCCGAACGACATTGAAAGCATGAACATCCTTAAAGATGCGACAGCAGGTATTTATGGAGTACGAGCTGCCAATGGGGTTATTTTAATAACCACTAAAACAGGACGTAAAGAAATGCCATTGACTGTTGAATACAGTGCCTATACGGGGTTTCAACAAACGACTCGTAAAATACCTGTATTAAATGCCACAGAGTATGCTTTCATCGTGAATGAAGCTTATGCCAGTGGAGGGAGTACGCCACCATTTACTAATACATCGGACTTAGGAGTTGGTACCGATTGGCAAGATGAGGTCTTTCAATTAGCACAGATACACAATCACAATATAGCATTTAAAGGCGGTACAAAAAATGCCTCCTATTCTTACAGTAGTTCATTTTTAACACAAGATGGAATTGTTGGAGGGCGTAAATCCAACTTTACACGTTTCACAAACAGTGCAAGTTATAATTTAGACTTCTTAAAGAATTTTAAATTTAAGTCTGGACTTACATTGACCAGAACAAATAAACAAAACCTGATTGAAAACACTTTAGGGTCTGTCCTTTTTAACGCCCTAAACATGGCACCTAATATTTCAGTTAGAGATCAAAATGGCGAATATTCCTTAGCCGATGGTTTAGGGGGCGAGGTCATTAATCCGCTCGCTCAAATGGACAACACATACGATCGAACTAAAGTGATGAAGATTAATGGGTTTGGCGGCTTGTCCTATGATTTTTTAGAGCATTTTACGGCATCTGCAAACATTCAATTTAATTATGCTGAAGTGACCAGTAAGAGATTTTTCCCAATCGACAATTATGGAATTGGAAAAGTTTTTAATACACAGAGAAGTGAAGTTCAAGAGTACTTGGATTACTTTCAAGATTATACTTTCGATGCTTTTGTAAAGTATGAAAACACGTTTAATGATGCACATAAATTAAATGTACTTCTAGGAACGTCTGTTTTTAAAACTACAGGAGAGTTTACGGGTAAAAGAGGATTTGACATCATTGATAATAATGTTCAAAATGCAAATATCTATCAGGCCTCTGATGTTGAAGATCGGTTTGAAATTAAAGGACGAAACGATAAGTTTGACGCCAGATTATTATCCTATTTTACGAGAGTGCAATACGATTATAAAGGCAAGTATTTATTGTCTGCAGTACTGCGTAGAGATGGTTCTACAAGGTTTGGCCCTGAGAATCAGTTTGGATATTTTCCTTCGGCATCCATTGGTTGGGTTGCGTCCGATGAACAATTCATGAGCGATAATAACTTTTTTGATTTATTAAAAGTTAGAGCCTCTTATGGAATCCTAGGAAATGATAGAATTGGAGATTTTGGATACACATCCTTGTTAGACGGAGAGGGCGTCTATTTTTTTAATAACCAACAGTATGTTGGAACCGCGAGTGGTCCTATTTCGAATCCAGATATTAAATGGGAAAAACAAAAAACATTGGATATAGGTTTGGACATGCGTTTTCTAAATGGAAAAATTGATATCACAACAGATTATTTTAAACGAAGAACAGAAGACTTGTTGGTGCAATCTCAAGTCTCAGGACTGTTAGGAACTGGAGCAGCTCCGTTTGTAAACGCTGGAATTGTTGAAAATGAAGGGATTGAATTTGCAATTGGATATTCAGACAATTTTAGTGAAGATTTTAAATTTAATATCAAATACAATGTCACAGCTATAAGAAATGAAGTAGTTTCTGTCAGTGGAGAAGGCGAATATCTAGAAGGAGGTTCTTTTGGAATATCACAACCCGCTATTTCAAGAATGGAAGCAGGATTTCCTTTGGGTTACTTCATTGGATACCAAACAGACGGAATTTTTCAAACACAAGACCAAATAAACAATTCAGCGGTGACCGCAGTAGCCCCTCAACCCGGAGATTTTAAGTTTGTAGATCAAAATGGAGACGGAGTTATTGATATAGAGGATAGAGTCGATTTAGGAAACCCCTTGCCAGTAGCAACCATGGGGCTTAATATATCGTTCGATTATAAGAACTGGGATTTTAGCACCTATGCCTTTGCCTCTTTAGGAAACGAGATTGTCCGTAATTATGAACGGAATCAGCAATTAGTAAACAAGCCCAATACGTATTTAGACCGTTGGACGGGTCCAGGCACTAGCAATTCCTCACCAAGAGTCACTACGGGAGCAACTTCTAATACCTCCTTTTCCGATTTTTATGTCGAAGATGGGTCGTTTGTTCGCTTACAGAACGCTCAAATAGGCTACACCATTACGAGTACTGACGAAACCACAAAGCTCGACAAACTCCGAATCTATATTTCTGGAAGCAATTTGCTAACATTAACCAAGTACAGTGGATATGATCCAACTGCTGGTACAGGAGCCCCAATTGGAGGCGGAATCGACCAAGGGTTTTACCCAACGGCTCGTACATTTTTATTAGGTGTTAACGTAAAATTTTAAAAAATTATGAAAAATATAAAAATTATTTACAGCCTCTTTACAGTTTTTATCATGCTTTCTTGTAGTAATGATTTTGTAAATGTGGATCCACAAGACCCAAGTTCTGAATCCTTTTTTAACTCAGAACAAGATTATCAAAACGCACTCGTTGCGGCTTATGACTATTTACAAACAACATCAAAATTCGTTCAATTTGCAGAAATTGCTTCAGACAATACCTTGTGTGGAGGCGAAAGCGCAATTGACTCGCCTTATGTTCAGCAAATAGATGATATGATACATTCTGCTGTAGGGCAGGGCGATGGTGGATTACGAACCATGTGGCAATGGATGTTTGAAGCTGTCAACCGTAGTAATTATATTATGGAGTTTCAAGACAAAACAGATTTTCCAAATAAAACAAGTGTTATTGCTCAAACGAGGTTTTTAAGAGCCTACTATAATTTCATCTTGGTAAAATGGTGGGGCGATGTTCCTATGATGGTCGATAAACGCATCCGACTTGGAGATCAATACACGATTGATAGAACACCAAAAGCAGAAGTTTATGCGTTGATCGAACAAGATTTAATTTTTGCGGCTGCCAACCTGCCTTATGTACAAAGCGAAACAGGAAGAGCGACCAAAGGGGCTGCTGAAGCATTGTTAGGGAAAGCCTATTTATATCAAGATAAATTTTCTGATGCGGCTACAGTCCTAGAAAGTTTGATCAACAATGGCCCACACCGATTGTTAACTTCAACGGAATATCCAAACATGTTTGAACGTGATAATGAAAACAATATTGAATCTGTTTTCGAAGTACAGTATTCTGATGTTGATGGTGGAAGTTTTGACTGTTTCCAATGTCTTGAAGGAAATTACGCTTCATATTTTAACGGACCAAGAGGATTTGTAGATTCTACTGGAAAATTTGATGCGGGCTATAGTTTTAACGTACCAACTCAAGAAGTTGTTGACGCTTTTGAAGCCGGAGACCTTCGATTAGAAACCTCAATATTAGATATCGAACAATACATAATAGATAACCCAGGATCCTCTTATGCTGCAGATCAAGGCTATGAACAAACAGGTTATTTTAATAGAAAAATAATGGCTAGAAAAGGCGACTTAAACATAGGAGATGCCGCGCTTACAAACCCTGATAATTACCGAGCTATTAGATATGCTGATGTGTTGTTGATGGCAGCAGAAGCATTAAATAGAGGAAGTATTAGCGACGAAAGAGCTCGTGGCTATTTGAATGAGGTGCGCAACAGAGCAATGTTAGCAGACGTGAATACATCGGGAACGAATCTTACCAATGACATTTATAAAGAACGTCGTGTAGAGTTGGTAGGCGAAGGGCACCGGTTCTTTGATTTGGTAAGAACAGGAAATGCTGCTGCTGAAATCGATGGATTTCAAGCAGGAAAACACGAGCTTTTCCCTATTCCTATTGAAGAAATCGTTTTGTCAGGGAATCGATGGGACAATAACCCAGGATATTAAAATTTAAAAAAATAGAGAGATGAAAATATTAAAATATATATTAAGTTTAACTTTAGTCTTCGGTATAAGTTGTGCTAAAGACGATAACGATCTGAGTTTTTTAGATAGAGTAGCTGCCCCGACAAATGTGTCAGCACAATTTCTGATAACTCAAGACAACACAGGATTGGTTACGATCACTCCAAACTCCGACGGAGGTGTTTCCTACAACATGACTCTTGGAGATCCGAATGTAGAGGCTATGAATTTAGACCAAGGAAAAAATGTTCAGCATACTTATGACGAAGGTACTTATACAGTTACTACTGAAGCTATAGGGATCACGGGACTAAAGACCTTGGTTTCTCAAGAACTGGTGGTTTCGTTTAGAGCCCCAGAGAATTTAGTAATCACTACAGAGATTGACTCTTCCAATCCATTTAAAGTCAATGTGTCTGCAACTGCAGATTATGCGGCCTCATTTTTAGTGTACTTTGATACGACTAATACCGATGAAACTCCAACACCACTGATGTTAGACAGCACAGTAAGTTTTGAGTATCCTTTGGTAGGAGATTATACCATTAAAGTCGTCGCTTTAAGTGGTGGTACAGAAGTCACTGAAGCCACAGAGGTGGTTACCATATCAACTCCAACCCAATTGCCTATTGACTTTGAAGTTTTTGATTCTACAGTATTTATTGGATTTGGAGGCGCTTCAGCAGCAGTGGTAGATAATCCAGATACGAATGGAAATATTTCTTCTAAAGTCGCTCAAGTTATTAAAGGAACTCCCGAACCTTGGGCTGGAAATGTGATTACAACATCTGCTCCAATAGACTTTAGTACTAAAAAAATAATTAAGTTAGATGTATGGTCGCCACGTCCTGGAGGGAAGCTGACTTTTAAGTTAGAAAATCTTGACGATAGTGACAACTACATAGAAAAAGAAGTTACCCTTGTAGGAAATAGTGCTTGGGAAGAAGTTTCAATTGACTTTAGCGACATTGATGTCTCACAATCCTATCAAAAATTAGTATGGTTCTTTGATTTTGGAACAGTGGGAGATGGAAGTGCCGATTGGACGTTTTATGTAGATAATATTAAGCAAGCTTTTCCTTCAACAGGTGGATTTGAAAAACAGATAATTGAAAATTTTGAAGGTACCGCTCCAACATTATTACCTTTTGGAAATGCAGCTGCAGAAGTTGTTACTTTGAATGATCTACCATCAGGTTTAGGGGTTGTTACTGCTAATGTGGGACAATTTTTAAAACCAACAGGAGCTGAAGTATGGGCAGGAGTCACTCAGGAACTGACCACACCTTTAGATCTAGATACTTATAATAACATAAGAGTTAAAACATGGTCTCCAAAAACTGAAGCTGTGGTAAAAGTAAAGCTAGAGAATGCTGATGCGAGTATCGTTTTTGAAGTTGATAACACTACAACAATCTTGAATGCTTGGGAAGAGTTAACGTATGATTTTAGTGCAGCACCAGCTGCTGAATACGTAAAGGTTGTAATCTTCTTTGATTTTGGTGTTGGTGGAGATGATTCAGTCTATTATTATGATGATATACAATTAATTAATAATGGGACATCACCATTAGTTTTTGAAGACTTTGAAGCTGAACCAGCATTATTACCTTTTGGAAACGCAACTTCTGAAGTTATCACTTTAGATGATTTACCATCAGGTTTAGGAAATGTTTCTGTAAAGGTTGCTCAATTCACGAAACCAACAGGAGCAGAGGTATGGGCTGGGGTCACTCGAGAACTAGCAACACCTTTAGATTTAGATGCTTATGGTAATATAAGTGTGCAAACATGGTCTCCAAAAATTGGAGCTGTGGTAAAAGTTAAGCTAGAGAATGCTGATGCGAGCATCGTTTTTGAAGTTGATAAGACTACAACAACCTTAAATGCTTGGGAAGAGTTAGTGTATGATTTTAGCGCAGCACCAGCTGCTGATTATGTAAAGGTTGTAATTTTCTTTGATTTTGGTGTTGGTGGAGATAATTCTGTGTACTACTTTGATGATTACACACTTACCGATTAAATTAATATAAAATGAGATTAAATATAAAATCATATAAAATGAAAAACATAAAAAACACATTAGGACTTTTCCTTTTTCTGGCACTTCTGATGAGTTGTCAAGAAGATGACCATACTATAGGAGAAATTAATGCACCTAGCAACATTGAAATCACGGCAACTTATATGGATGATGGAACGGAATCTGCTGGTCCGGGATTGGGAAGTGGTGTTGTAGAGTTTACGGCCTCTGCAACCAATGCAACTGCATATCACTTTGTAATTCAGGGTGTACAATCACTTCAAAAAGATGGAGTTTTGTCACATAATTTTACCTTACTAGGGACTAATACCTATGCGGTTACTGTAATTGCTTATGGTACTGGCGGTAGCTCCTCAAGCAAGACATTCGAAGTTGATGTTTTGGCATTATACGAACCTCCTGCAGATTTGCTAGAAATGCTCCATGCAAATAGTTCAAGAACTTGGAAAATAGCTTCTGAAGTTGATAAGCATTTTGGATTAGGACCTGTCAATGGAACATCCAATGCTGAATGGTATGGTGCAGGACCAGGAGATAAAGCAGGTACAGGTATGTATGACGATAGATATACGTTTAACGCGGATGGCACCTTCACCCACGACGTAGGCCCGGATGGTTTTGTTTTTGGTCGCGAGGTTTTAATTGACGAACTAGGAGGGTCCGGAGGCATCGCCAACGGCGCAGATATAGAACAATATGGTTTTAGTTCATACGATGCTAATTTTTCACTAACAGCACCAGGTGGCAAAGAAACTATCAACCTAAGTGGCTTAGCTTTTGTTGGATATTACGCTGGAGGAAATCATAAATATCAAATTCTAAGTCGTTCGGCAAATGAAATGATAATTCATACAACCGATGGAAACAGTGAGTTTGATTGGTGGTTTACTCTTATTCCTGAATAAAATTAGGGATATACAAAGGAGACTGTCTTAAAAGTAAAAAATCGGTTAATCTGAATTTAATTCATATAGACAAAGTAAACCCTTTTCAGATAGCCCGCTTTTTTTAATAAATTAACATCCCTCATATACTTTTTATGGGGGATGTTTAATTTTATAGTATTCCCTCAAACAGCTTGATACATTTTATGTCATTTTCTTTTTTAATAGCTAACTTTGCTAACTAGGAAACTTATATAAGTCTATACCAATAAAATGAAAAAAATAAATTTACTAGTTCCAATTATGTCCTGTCTGATCCTATTAAGTTCTTGTCAAAACTCTAATAAAACTATCTCAGAAGCCAGGAGTTCCTCTGTAACCTCAGTTTTAGATATAGAGCAAAAAGTAGACTCTATATTGAAACTGATGACCCTTGAAGAAAAGGTCGGTCAAATGAATCAATACAATGGGTTTTGGGACGTTACAGGACCAGTACCTAGCCAGGGAAATGCGGCAAAAAAATACGAACACCTTCGCAAAGGCTATGTCGGATCGATGCTCAACCTTAGAGGCGTTAAAACTGTTCGAAAAATTCAAAAAATTGCTGTAGAAGAAACCCGTTTGGGCATCCCTTTAATTATTGGGTTTGATGTCATTCATGGCTATGAAACACTCAGCCCAATTCCGCTGGCAGAATCTGCAAGTTGGGATTTAGAAGCCATCAAAACATCAGCCGAAGTCGCTGCAGAAGAAGCAGCAGCGGCCGGGATAAACTGGACTTTTGCACCCATGGTTGATATCTCGCGTGATGCGCGCTGGGGTCGTGTCATGGAAGGTGCTGGAGAAGATCCATACCTAGGCTCAAAAATTGCATTCGCAAGAGTAAAAGGCTTTCAAGGATCAGATTTGTCAAAACACAATACACTTGCAGCTTGTGCAAAACACTTTGCGGCCTATGGCTTTGCAGAATCTGGAAGAGAATATAACACCGTGGATATAGGAACATCCACTTTAAACAACATAGTTTTCCCACCCTTTCAAGCCACCATTGATGCAGGCGTCAGAACGTTTATGAATGCTTTTAATGAACTCAATGGAATTCCCGTAACAGGAAATACATACTTACAAAGAGACATTCTTAAAGATAAATGGAAATTTGATGGATTTGTAGTCTCCGATTGGGGCTCCATCGAAGAGATGACAGCTCATGGCCATGCAAAAGACAATAAGCATGCTGCCGAAATTGCGGCCAATGCAGGGTCTGATATGGATATGGAATCCTATGCCTATGTTAATGAATTGGCTGCCCTAGTCAGAGAAGGAAAAGTCAAAGAAGCCTACATTGATGATGCTGCTAGACGAATTTTACGTGTTAAATTTGAATTAGGTCTTTTTGAAGATCCATATAAATATTGCGACGAACAACGCGAAAAAGAAGTGATCGGACAACAAGCGTTTCATGATGCCTGTTTAGACATGGCCAAAAAATCAATTGTACTTTTAAAGAACCAAAATCAACTTTTACCTCTAAAAAAACATGGCCAAAAAATTGCCTTAATTGGTGCCTTAGCATCCGATAAAACAAGCCCTCTTGGAAACTGGAGAACTGCTGCTAAAGATAATACCGCAGTATCTGTTTTAGAAGGTATGCAAGTCTACACAGGAAACCAACTCACTTACGCCAAAGGCGCAGATGTGAGCATAGGTCAAACGAAATTCGTTGATGAAGTCAAAATAAACACCACCGATAAAAGTGAATTTCCGCAAGCCATCGCAGTAGCCAAAACAGCGGATGTTGTAGTGATGGTACTAGGAGAAGTAGGCTATCAAAGTGGAGAAGCCAGAAGCCGTACAGAACTCGGACTACCAGGAGTACAACAAGAACTTTTGGAAGCCATTTATAAGGTCAATAAAAATATTGTTTTAGTTTTAAATAACGGAAGACCCTTAGTCTTAAACTGGCATCAAGAACACCTTCCAGCAATTGTAGAAGCGTGGCAATTGGGAACTCAAAGTGGAAACGCGATAGCACAAGTCCTTTATGGCGATTACAATCCAAGTGGAAAATTGCCAATGAGTTTTCCAAGAGCATTGGGTCAGGTTCCGATTTATTATAATCACAAGAACACAGGCCGCCCATTAATACCAATACCCAACAACGTATTTTGGTCCCATTATCAAGATGTAGAAAACACTCCTTTATATCCTTTCGGATATGGATTAAGCTATACCTCATTTGAATACAGTGAACTTCAAGTTAAAGTCGTTTCTGATACTGAAGTAAACGTATCAGTGACACTCAAAAACTCTGGAAAATTTACAGGAAAAGAAGTCGTACAATTGTATATCAAAGACCATTATGCGAGTGTCACACGCCCTGTAAGAGAATTAAAAGGGTTTGAATTGGTCAGTCTTAACCCAAACGAAAGTAAAAAAATCGAATTCACTCTTTCAGAAAAAGAACTGGGATTTTATGATAATCAAGGAAACTTTATTGTAGAGCCAGGAGATTTTTCAATTTTTGTTGGTGGGGATTCAAACACAAGCCTTCAATCTAAAATTACATTATAAATGATTATACGAGTAGTACTAACCCTGTTTATGGTTTTATATTTTAAACCCCAAGACACTTTAAATAAAAACCTCCTATTTTCGGACGAATTTAATGAAGAGACATTAGACTTAAGTCGTTGGTCTTATGAGCTTGGTGACGGCTGCCCAAACCTCTGTGGTTGGGGTAATAATGAGCGGCAAATCTATACTCAAAACAACATATCTATAGTCAATAATCAACTTGTCATTTCTGCAACTAAACAAGGAGATCGCTACTATTCAGGCCGAATCACAACCAAAGATAAATTCGAATTTAAATACGGCACTGTTGAAGTCAAAGCACAGCTTCCAAAAGGCAAAGGACTATGGCCTGCGATATGGATGTTAGGCCATGATATTGATACTCAGAGCTGGCCAGCCTGTGGCGAAATTGACATTATGGAGTATGTCGGAAAAACCCCTGGAGAAATTCATACCACATTACATACCCCCGATAGTTTTGGTAAGTCTATCAACACCAAAATCACAACTATAGAAACTATTGAAAATGGGTTTCATGTTTATAAGACCAAGTGGGATGCCGATCAAATTCAATTTTATATTGATGATGTACTTGTATATACCTTTTCGCCAGAAATTAAAGATGACAACACATGGCCGTTTAATAAGCCGTTTTATCTTATTTTAAATATGGCGATTGGAGGAAGTTTTGGCGGTCCAGAAGTGGACAATTCCATTTTTCCAAAAGAATTTAGTATTGATTACGTAAAAGTATATCAATAGATTTCTATTTGAAAAGCATTTTTAACTCCGACATTACAAGTTCAGAAGCCCCTTTGTTATCCTCAATATAATCCTTGTTTTTTTGACCAGACTCCACTCTTTTTACGGGATCATTAACAAGCATTTGTAAAGTGGTATGAAGCGTATCAAAAGTACGGACACTAAAGAGCCCCCCTTTGGACAGCATAGCCTTTGCTTCAGGAAATTTTTTGTAGTTTTTGCCAATGACAATAGGAAGTCCAAATGTTGCGGCTTCAAGCGTATTATGAAGTCCACTCGTGCCCATGCCGCCGCCTACATATGCAATATCGGCATAACTATAAATTTTAGACAAAAGCCCAATGGTATCTACAATAAAAACCGTTTTATCGTTTAGCGTTTCGTTGGCATAATTTGAGTAAAGAACCGTTGGTTTTTTAAGTTGTTTCACTAACGATTTAATTTGATTCAAATCCATATTGTGAGGAGCAATTATAAACTTGGTGTCATCCGCACTACGATTTATATAGTCGATTAATAGTGACTCATCTTCAGGCCAAGTACTTCCTGCTACAACACAAGTTTTCTGAGCTTTAAATTCTGCAATAAAATCTAAAGTATTGTTTGTTTTTAATTGATTGCCAACACGGTCAAATCGGGTATCGCCAGAAACGGTTACTGCCGTATAACCGATAGAATTTAATAATGTTTTTGAAGCCGTATCCTGTGTAAAGATATGGTCAAACGAAAAGAGTACGGGTTTTAACCAACCCCCATAAAATTTAAAATAAGCTTGAGACGGTCGAAACAGGGCAGAAATCAATATAGAACGTATATTTCGGCGCTTCAATTCCAATAAATAATTTGGCCAAAGATCATATTTTACAAACACGACCAATTCAGGATGTACAACATCTAAAAAGGATCTTACAGCTGTTTTTTGATCTAGAGGAAGGTACACAACAATATCCGCAATAGGATTGTTTTTTCGAATTTCGTATCCCGAAGGAGAGAAAAACGTCATCA
>JABAYZ010000272.1 GCA_018608735.1 Flavobacteriaceae bacterium
CAACCGTCAGAGCCGAAATCTGATATTCTATCCAGTTGAACTACTGGGCCATTGTGTTTAAGACAACTTCGCTTTTACTAAAGTTGATATTGTTTTGCCATCGGTTTTGCCCGCAAGGGTTTTACTCACCACTCCCATTACACGTCCCATGTCTTTCATTCCAGAAGCACCTAAAGATGCAATGGTGTCTACCACTACGTTTTCGACTTCAGATTCGTCTAGCATTTGCGGCAAAAATTGACTGATTACTTCGACTTCAGCCAATTCAGGTTCTGCCAAATCCAAACGATTTTGTTCTGTGAAAATAGCAGCACTGTCTTTTCGTTGTTTTACTAATTTTTGTAATAATTTAAACTCGTCTTCTTCATTCATCTCCGCATCAGCTCCACTTGTGCGGGCTAATAAAATAGCGGATTTAATAGACCTTAACGCGGTCAAAGCAACCGTGTCTTTGGATTTCATAGCGGCTTTTAGCGCGGTCATAACTGAATCTTGTAAGCTCATAGATTTGACATTTAATTTAGAGTACGAATATAACAAAAACAACGATTTTTAGTCTTAAAAATTAAAAAAACCTAAGAAATGAATTGAGTTCTCAGGTTTTAAATTTAAGGATATCAAACGTTAATCGACGTTATCATGTAAATACGAATTATTAGAACGCAATTGAACCTCATCATTATCGTCCAGTCCTATACTAGTTCTGGAGGATTGCACCTCTGAAGAATGTTCAACTTCATTCAAATCAACCCCCTGTCGTTTATAGGCAGGTTCTTTTTCAATTTCGTCAATTTTAGACGTATTGAATTTGTAATTAAACGCTTTCATTTTTTGACGCCTTTCATCGGCTCTTTCACGAAGCGTTATAGAGATTGGACTATTATAAGGGTCGGTTGTTTCTTCGGGCTCTGATGTCACCGTACGCTCCTGAACGGTAACTTTGGTAAACATCATTTCCTCATCTACATCAACCTCTGCAGTTTGTTTATCACCTTCATATTTTTTTTCTGTTTGTTCTAAAACAATATGATCATCTAGAACATAACGCGTTTCTCCAGTTTCACTTGTTTCGGTAACTGGTATCAACTCGATGTAGTCATTTACCTCAATGTTATTTACAGCAGTATCTTCAAGTGTGAATACTTCAACTTTTTCAGATTCTGACAGTGGTGCTTTATTTGAAATTGGCATATCAAACGTTAACATCGTTTGATCTTCTTCATCCGCTTCAATATGAGTTTCTTTAGACGGCATAGTGGTGACTTCATTTATAACAAAGTCATCTTCGTTTACTTCTAAATCTATATCTTCATAAACAACATCTATATTTTTTATAGCCGCTGTACTCGGAATTAAATCTAGGGCACTAACCTCTTCCACAATGCCCTCCGTAGGCACTTCTTCTAAACTATAAACCACCGTTGCAGTGTCTTCACTCGTAACACGAGCTGAAGGTGTATTTACTGGGCTCAACGGGGTCAAGTCATGTTCCATTTTTTGTTCATCCTCAAGCGCATGAACTACTTTTTTAACTTCGGTGTTTGTGATGTCATTTTGTTGATCAACATCAAATCCCGTAGCAATAATCGTTACAGAAATAGCATCTCCTAAGCCTTCATCTTCTCCGACTCCCATGATAATATTAGCGCCATAACCAGCTTCGGCTTGGATATGATCATTTATTTCTCCTATTTCATCAATCGTAATTTCTTGAGCGCCAGAGACGATGAGCAATAATACGTTCTTGGCTCCAGTAATTTTATTATCGTTAAGCAATGGAGAATCTAAAGCATTTGTAATTGCTTCTTGCGCTCTGTTTTTTCCAGATGCAGAAGACGAGCCCATAATGGCTGTACCACTATTACTTAGTACGGTTTTGGCATCACGTAAATCAATATTTTGCAAGTAGTGGTGGGTGATGACTTCAGCTATACCACGAGCAGCGGTAGAAAGCACTTCATCAGCTTTAGAGAACCCAGCTTTAAATCCTAAATTGCCATAGACTTCTCTTAACTTATTGTTATTTATAATTACTAATGAGTCAACCGTTTTTCTAAATTTTTCAATCCCTTGATGGGCTTGAGCATTTCTTATTTTACCTTCAAACTCAAAGGGCATCGTCACAATTCCTACTGTGAGAATATCCATTTCTTTGGCCATTTTTGCAATGATTGGTGCAGCCCCAGTTCCAGTTCCTCCTCCCATACCTGCTGTGATAAATACCATTTTGGTATTTGTCGATAACATCGTACGAATATCTTCTAAACTTTCAACCGCAGATTGCTCACCGATTTCAGGATTAGCACCTGCACCTAAGCCTTCTGTTAAGTTAACTCCTAGTTGGATTTTGTTAGGAACCCCACTATTGTTTAAGGCTTGTGAATCGGTATTACAGATCACAAAATCGACCCCTTTGATGCCTTGTTTAAACATGTGGTTGATCGCATTACTTCCGCCCCCACCTACTCCAATCACCTTGATGATGTTGGATTGGTTTTTTGGGAGATCGAAGGTGATTCCAAAATTGTTATTGCTGCTCATATACTTAATTTTACTGGTTATAAATTTTATTCTGCGTTGTCCAAAAAGTCTTTAACTCTTTCGGTTAATTTATCCAAAAAGCTTCGATTATCTCGAGGCGTTTCAATAGGTACCTGCATAGGCTCTTCTTCCGAGTCTGCTTCGGCTTCTGGAGTTTCAATACTTCGTTTTTCTTGACGCTCTAAGCTATCCATTACTAAGCCTACCGCAGTAGCATACATTGGGCTTGTAATATCACTATCGCTATCGCCTGCTAAATGTTCATTTGGATACCCTACCCGTGTATCCATCCCTGTAATGTATTCTACTAATTGTTTGAGGTGTTTCAACTGACTTCCACCACCCGTTAACACGATACCGGCGATGAGTTTTTTCTTCTGTTCTTCGTGACCATAATTTTTTATCTCAACATAGACCTGCTCAATAATTTCTACCACTCTAGCATGTATGATTTTTGATAAGTTTTTGAGGGTGATTTCTTTGGGATCACGTCCTCTCAAACCAGGGATCGATACGATTTCATTTTCCTTGTTTTCGCCTGGCCATGCAGATCCAAATTTTATTTTTAAAAGCTCAGCCTGTTTTTCTATAATCGAACATCCTTCTTTGATGTCCTCAGTAATGACATTTCCACCAAATGGAATCACTGCCGTATGGCGAATAATACCATCTTTAAAGACTGCTAAATCTGTAGTTCCACCTCCTATATCAATTAGAGCAACGCCAGCTTCTTTTTCTTCTTGACTCAATACTGCATTTGCCGAGGCTAATGGCTCTAAAGTGATGCCGTCTAAATCCAAACCAGCAGTTTGTACACAGCGGCCAATATTTCTAATGGACGATACTTGCCCAACAACCACATGGAAATTTGCTTCTAGGCGTTCGCCATACATGCCTATGGGCTCTTTTATTTCTGCCTGTCCATCGACTTTATAATCTTGGGGTAAGACATGAATAATTTCTTCTCCGGGAAGCATCACTAGTTTATGAACTTGGTTAATAAGGCGATCAATATCGTCTTCATTGATCACTAACTCTGAATTTTCTCGAGTAATATAATCACTGTGCTGAAGACTGCGAATGTGTTGTCCTGCAATACCTACGGTGACTTCTCCAATCTTAAGACCTGAGTTGGCTTCTGACTCCAAAACCGCTTGTTGAATGGACTGAATGGTTTGTGTAATATTATTTACTACACCTCTATGCACACCAAGACTTTTGGATTTACCAATGCCTAGTATTTCTAATTTATCATACTCGTTTTTGCGGCCAATCATGGCTACAATTTTTGTAGTTCCAATATCTAATCCTACTGAGATGTTTTGAGCTTCCATACAATTATTTTTTTGTGCAAACAACTTGATTCTCAAATTGTAAATTCACGCTTTTATAAATATCTAGTGCTTTATCTTGTTTTGCTTTTTGATAAAACGCTTTTAAATTTTTCATTTTTAGATCTAAATTGTCAAGATTCCCAACTAAAACTTCAAAATCAATTAATCTCAATTTTAGACTTATGTCTTTGTTTTCATCTAGACGAATTTCAGTAACATAGGTTTTTAAAAACGGGTCTTTAAAAATTTTAAACGCTACTTTATAGAGGTTTTCTAAATCGTCTTTTTCAACAGCACCAGTAATCAATGGAACACGCGCGCTATGTTGTGATGACAATGGCATCGATAAACCGTCTTCATCAATATAAAATAGGGGCTTAGAATGTACTCTTGCTATGGGACGTTTTTGCTCTATTTTTGCCCTAACCTCCCCATTTATAGTAAGATACACCTCAGCAGACTTGATCATGTCATCTGACTCGAGCAAAAACTCCATCTTCCTCAAATCTAAATTATCTTTAGGTAAAATATACAGTTGTTCTTGATTTTGTATTAACAATTTATTAACCGTTTCTGTGGTGATATAGAGGTTCTCTTTTCCCATGAATTGGACAGCGATTTTAGATACTGGACGACTGTTATTTTTATAGGATGAAAAGGCATACAAAAACACTACTATCCCTAGCAATAACACCCCTTTTATAAGATTCCAATTAATACGCATAACTTAATTTTTCTTTTAGTTCAGAGACTTCAACTCCAATATCACCTGCCCCAAGGGTTAAAAATATAGGGTATCCCAAATTTTTAATTTCTCCTACAATCTCTGATTTTGATATGACTTGTTTTATTGGACTTTCAATTTTTTCTAACAACCAACTGGATGTAACTCCAGGGATAGGGCGCTCTCTTGCGGGATAGATTTCTAATAAAAAAGTAGCCTCAAATTGCGATAAACTCTCCGCAAACTCATCTGCAAAATCTTGTGTTCTACTATACAAGTGGGGCTGAAATACTACCGCTACTTTTTGGTTTGGATACATCTCTCTGACGGCTTGATGCACCGCATTAATTTCGGTAGGATGGTGTGCATAGTCATCTATAAACACAAACGCCTCTGTTTTAATTTGATAGGTAAAACGCCTCTTTACTCCTCTATAGGATTGTAATGCTAGTTTTAATACCGCTGTGTCACAACCAAACTCCAAGGCCATTGCCATGGCTGCTAGGGCATTGGATATATTATGTGTTCCTGGCAAATGAAAAACAAGGTTTTTAATTAAACCTGTTGGGGTTTGAATATCAAACTGATAGGACCCGTTATCAATCCGAATGTTTTTTGCACTATAATCTGCAGCTTCATTGACCGCATAAGTGATCCCTTCTAATGGCAAGCCTTTGCGAATGAATAATTTACCTGTTGGTTTAATGTTGTGTGTAAACTCTTTGAATGTTTCTACGAGATCGGCTTCAGATTTATAAATATCTAAATGGTCCGCATCCATCGAAGTAATACATGCAAAGTCTGGACTGAGCGTTAAAAATGAACGGTCAAATTCATCAGCCTCTACAACTGATATTTCAGTGCCATTTTGAATGAGGTTGGATTGATAGTTTTCCGATATACCGCCAATAAATGCCGTAACTTTCTCATTACACTGATACATTAAATGTCCTAAAATACTGCTCGTAGTCGTTTTACCATGAGTCCCCGCAATGGCCAAACATTGGGTGTGCGCGGTCACTAATCCCAGGACTTCCGAACGTTTCAAGATTTGAAAATTATGAGTTTTAAAATATTGTAAGACCGAATTTGATTCTGAAATAGCTGGCGTAAATACAATCAACGTATTTCTAGAATCCATAAACTGCTCATCAATAGTATCAATATCCGTATCAAACTGAGTATCTATACCCAATTCCACAAGTGCTGCTGTAATCGAAGAGGCGGTTTTATCATACCCCCCTACAGCTTTACCCGCAGCGGCAAAGAATTTTGCAAGTGCACTCATCCCAACACCGCCAATGCCTATAAAGTATACGTTATGGATATTTTTTAAATTCATTTAGTTAGTAACGTTTCAATTTGATCGACAATTGTTTGAGTCGCTTGTTTTAATGCTAATTTTTTAATGTGTATTGACAGTTCTTCTTGCTGTGTTTCGGATGTTATGAGGGCTGAGAATTGAGCTTCAAAACTTGATTCTAAATCGTCTTCACGAATTAAGAGTGCCGCTTTTTTTTCTGAAACAGCTAATGCGTTTTTGGTTTGATGGTCCTCTGACACATTTGGAGAGGGAATGAAAATTACGGGCTTTCCTACCACGCAAAGCTCAGAAACTGAACTTGCTCCAGCTCTAGAAATTACAATATCTGCAGCGGCATAGGCTAAATCCATTCGATTTAGAAAGGTGTGTACCTGTACATTTTCATTTGAATTATACCCACTATAATCATCTGCATATAATTTTCCACATTGCCATATAATCTGGATATCTAATGTTTTGAAATATTCCAGTTCTGATTCAATCAGTTGATTTATGCGACGTGCCCCTAAGCTCCCTCCTAGAACTAGCAGTGTTTTTTTACTAGAATCTAGTTTGAAAAAAACTTGTGCCTCTTCTAATTTTTGATCTAATTCTAATACATCTTGGCGCACTGGGTTTCCTGTTAAAATCAATTTTTCTTTAGGAAAAAACCGTTCTAAACCTTCATAAGCGACACAAATTTTGTTTGCCTTTTTGGACAACAACTTATTGGTGATTCCTGGAAATGAATTTTGCTCTTGAATTAACGTTGGCACGCCTTTCATAGCCGCTATTTGTAGTAACGGTCCACTAGCAAAACCACCTGTTCCAATAACAACATCGGGTTTAAACGCATTTACAATCGCCATAGATTTAACCAAACTCACTATCAATTTTATAGGAAATAATACATTTTTAAACGTCAATCGTCTTTGAATTCCCGAAATCCACAGGCCTTTAATTTTATAGCCCGCTTGTGGTACTTTTTGCATTTCCATTTTATCTTTTGCACCCACAAATAAAAACTCTGATTTTGGGAATCGCGCTTTTAACTCGTTTGCAATGGCAATCGCAGGGTAGATATGACCCCCTGTTCCTCCACCAGATAATATGAATTTATAGTGCTTCATTACAGTGCTTCGCTTAATATTTCTAACGGATGTTGCTCTTCGTTTTCTAGTGTTTTTTCAGCGGTTCGTTTGACACTTACACTGAGTACGATTCCCAATGCCAAACAAGTTACCCAAATAGAAGTTCCTCCACTACTAATGAGCGGTAAGGTTTGTCCTGTTACTGGAAACAACTCCACGGCAACTCCCATATTTACTAGGGCCTGAAACACGATTGGAATTCCAACACCTATAGTTAATAGCTTTCCAAATACCGTATCCGATTTTTGAGCTACAATTACAATTCTAAACAATAACCACAAATAAAGAAATAGCAACAGCATACCCCCTATTAATCCATACTCTTCTATTATGATCGCAAAAATAAAATCGGATGAGGACTGAGGTAAAAAGTTTTTCTGAACACTCTTCCCTGGACCTAACCCCTGAATTCCACCTGTTGCTATGGCTATTTTTGCTTTTTCAATTTGATAATCCTCTTGAGTAACTTCTGCATCCATAAAATTGGAAATTCGACTTGTCCATGTATCAACTCTATTGGGCATTAAATTCGGAAATGCTTTTGCTGTTAACACAAAAAACGTCAAGACGAGTAAACCCATGCCTATAATAACTGCTAGATATTTGAAAGGATATCCACCCAGAAATGTTAATAAAATTACCATTGAGAAAATAAGAGCTGCAGTTGAAAAGTTGGCAGGAAGAATCAACGCTAGGATTACAAAAACGGGTACCCATAGCGGTAAAATTGAAGCCTTGAATGTCACTACTTCCTCCTTAACTTTAGACAAATAGCGCGCTACAAATACCATTAAAACTAAAGCAGACAAGGTAGAGGGTTGGAAAGTAAAACCTACGATTGGTACTCGAATCCAACGACTTGCATTAGCACCTCCAATCAAGGTACCTTGAAGCATAGTAATTATTAATAGTATTAAAACTACGGGAATCATGACCATAGATAGCCCTCTAAAATAACGGTACGGAATTTTGTGAACGCCATATATAATTGAAAACCCCAAAAACAGGTGCACAAAATGTTTGATAAAATAATTGAAGGTATTGCTTCCACTTCCAATGTAGGCGAGGTTACTCGCTGCACTATAGACCGGTAGAAATGAAAATATTGCCATTAGGGCTGCAATGGCCCAAATGATTCGATCTCCTTTTATGTTATCAAATAATGTTTTCATTATAACTGTCTTACTGCGGCTTTAAATTGTTGACCGCGATCTTCATAATTTTCAAACAAATCAAAACTTGCACAAGCTGGCGATAATAATACAGCTTCCCCAGCAGTAGCTATTTTATAGGCCATTTTGACTGCCTCACTCATGTACTGCGTTTCTATGATCATATCCACCATATTTCCAAAAGCATCAAACAAAGCTTCGTTATCCTTTCCTAAGCAAATAATGGCTTTAACTTTTTCGTTGACAAATGGAAACAAGGCTGTATAATCATTGCCTTTATCCACTCCTCCAACGATCCAAACCGTAGGTGAACTCATACTCTCTAGAGCATAGTAAGTAGCATTTACATTGGTGGCTTTTGAGTCATTTACATACTGGACCTTGTTGATTGTCAGGACTTGCTCGAGACGATGCTCTGCCCCCTGAAATCCCTCAAGACTTTCTCTGATGGTTGCTTTCCTGATTTTCAATAGGTGTGCAACTGTTGATGCAGCCATCGCATTTTTTACGTTGTGCTTTCCTTCTAAAGCTAAGTTTGTTGTTGGCATAATTATATCTCTTGTGTTAAATTCTATTATTATATTATTTTGTTCTAAAAACGCCCCATTTGCTACTGTTTTAGTAAGCGAAAAAGGCACTAATGTCGATTGAATTGGATGGGTCTTTATATAGGATACAATAACCTCGTCATCGGCATTATATATCAAATAATCTTCTGAGGTTTGATTCATAGCAATTCTAAATTTTGAAGCGACATAGGCCTCGAAATTATAGTCATAGCGGTCCAAATGATCTGGCGTGATATTGGTGATGATCGCAATATGCGGTCTAAACTGATCAATACCATCCAACTGAAAACTACTGAGTTCCAAAACGTAGTTGGCAGTATTATTCAGGACTTGCTTGGCAAAACTATCGCCAATATTACCTCCTATGGCCACATCAAATCCAGCTTGATCCAAAATATGATGAACCATCATGGTGGTGGTGGTTTTACCATTACTTCCCGTGATTCCGATGATAGTGGCCGTTGTAAATACTGATGCAAATTCAATTTCTGAAATGATAGAAATTGAGGCCTCATGTAAGCTTTTAATCAATGGAATATGGTCTGGAATCCCCGGGCTTTTAACCACTAAATCCGCATTAAAAATTTTAGAACCTGTATGTCCTTCATCTTCCCATTCAATCTCATTATGTGTAAGAACGTCTTTATATGTTTGCGTTATCTTTCCTGAATCAGAAAGGAATACGTCGTATTTTTTTTCTTTGCCCAACAGTGCAGCCCCAACACCGCTTTCTCCTCCGCCAAGAATCACTAATCGCTTCATCTATCGAATTTTCAAAGTGACTATCGTTAATATTGCCAACAGTATCCCTACGATCCAAAACCGGGTGACGATTTTACTTTCATGGTATCCTGATTTTTGATAATGGTGATGGAGCGGCGACATTTTGAAAATGCGACGACCAGTGCCATATTTTTTTCTGGTATATTTAAAATACCCTACCTGTAACACAACCGATAAGTTTTCTGCTAAAAAAATTCCGCACAGTACAGGGATTAACCATTCTTTTCGAACGGCAATCGCAATAACAGCGATAATACCTCCTATGGTAAGACTGCCGGTATCGCCCATAAACACTTGAGCTGGATAGGTGTTATACCATAAAAACCCAATCAAAGCGCCTACAAACGCCGCGATATAAATAGTAATTTCTTCTACCCTTGGGATATACATTATATTTAAATAATCTGAGAAAATAATATTACCAGAAACCCAGGCAAAGACCCCTAAGGTCAATGCTATGATTGCGGATGTACCTGCCGCAAGACCATCAATTCCATCGGTCAAATTGGCTCCATTTGAAACGGCAGTAATAATAAATATAACAGCAAATACAAATATGATCCATGCATATTTTTCTAATCCAGGATGAATCCATGTGATGAGATCTGCATAATCAAATTCGTTCCCCTTGACAAAAGGAATGGTTGTTTTGGTTGATTTTGTTTCAGGGTAAAACTGAATAGTGGAGGACTGATCTCCTGTCAATTCGACTTGTATATGTGCCGGAATTTTTTCTTTGATGGTCACTTCATTGTGAAAAAACAAAGTAGTTCCTACTATAATACCTAAACCTATTTGACCCAATACTTTAAACCGCCCCTTTAATCCTTCTTTATCATTTTTAAATTTCTTGATATAATCATCTAGAAAACCAATCGCTCCCATCCATATGGTAGTAATGAGCAATAAAACAATATAAATATTGTCTAATTTGGCTAATAATAGAACAGGGATTATGGTCGCCAAAATAATAATCAAGCCTCCCATTGTTGGGGTTCCAGCCTTTTCTTTTTGACCCTCTAAACCTAAGTCACGAATGGTTTCACCAACTTGCTGCTTTTGAAGAAATCTAATGATACGTTTTCCGAAAATCGTAGAAATAAGCAAGGATAAAATGATGGCTACCGCAGCTCTAAACGTAATGAACCCAAAAAGCGATGCCCCTGGAAATTGATGTGATTCTTCTAAATATTTAAACAAATAGTACAGCATATTATTTTTGTAATTCTATTAAAATCTTTTGTGTTATTTCATAATCATTGAACTCACTTTTGACTCCATTAATTTCTTGATACGTTTCATGTCCCTTCCCAGCAACGAGAATAATATCGTTTGGCTGCGCAAACTGACACGCCGTTTTAATCGCTTGTTTTCGATTTGTGATTGATACCGTTTTTTTGCGATTTTGAGATTCAACCCCAGCTTCCATTTCAGATATAATTTGTTCTGGATTTTCGGACCTTGGATTATCACTTGTAAAAATCACTTTGGTACTCAGTGCCGACGCAATGTGTGCCATTTTTGGACGTTTTGTTTTATCGCGATCACCACCACAACCCACAACCGTAATCAGTGTTTCACTTTTAGTGCGAATCGAATTGATGGTTTCTAGTACATTTTTTAAGGCATCTGGTGTATGGGCATAATCTATAATGGTCGTAACATTTGACGCTGAAGTAAAATACTGAAATCGTCCATTGACATTTTCGAGCATACTCATTAAGCGAAGAATTTCGGATGTTTCCAATCCTAAAATTTTGGCAACTCCAAAAATTGCGATTAAATTATAGGCATTAAAATCCCCTATTAATTTGACCCAAACCTCATTATTATTGACTTTCAATAACAGCCCTCTAAATTGATTTTCAAGAATTTGAACCTGAAAATCTGCATAGCTTTTTAAGGCATAGGTGTACTGTTTGGCTTTGGTATTTTGCACCATTACCAAACCATTCTTGTCATCGCCATTCACCAAGGCAAACGCGGAAGATGGCAATTGATCAAAGAAGGACTTTTTGACATCTCTATATGCTGCAAATGAATCATGATAATCCAAATGATCATGAGAAAGGTTGGTAAATACCCCACCTTCAAACGACAAGCCTTCAGTTCTATATTGATGAATTCCATGAGAGCTTACCTCCATAAAACAAAACTCAACCCCTTCGGTATTCATTTGACTTAAATACGCATTAATAACTAAGGAATCGGGCGTGGTATGTGTTGAGGGATACGCTTTTTCGTTGACCATAATTTTTACTGTAGACAAAAGTCCTACCTTATACCCCGCATTTTTAAATAGCTCATAAAGAAGCGTTGCAATGGTGGTTTTACCATTGGTCCCAGTGATGCCAACAAGTTTTAAGTTTTTAGATGGGTTATCATAATAGTTAGACGCCATGAACGCCAAGGCTCTACTTGTATTAGTAACTGTTATATAGGTTACTCCCTCTACTATTTTTTCAGGCAAATTCCGACACACCACAACAGTCGCTCCTAACGCGATAGCTTTGGATATAAAGGTATGCCCATCAAAAGCACCACCTTTGATCGCAACAAACAGATCGCCTACGCCTACACTTCGAGAGTCATAATGTACAGCCGCAATGGTTTTATCCATAGACCCGATAGTCGATTCTATAGATACATTGTACACTATGTTTTTTAAATTTTTCAAGACAATACGAGTGTTATTAACGATTGGGGTTTAATTTTTTGACCACTTTTAATG
Organism: Flavobacteriaceae bacterium; assembly: GCA_018608735.1. Lineage (GTDB taxonomy): Bacteria > Bacteroidota > Bacteroidia > Flavobacteriales > Flavobacteriaceae > Hel1-33-131. Next base: position 12,309 of record JABAYZ010000272.1, read on the forward strand.
GATTGTTTTGACACCGTTCCGCGACCTTGAAGCTTAACCTTAAGCCCCATATTTTCTAGAATTGCAATGGCATCCATAGCCGACATGCCTTTTAAATTTGGCATAATCGTGATGTACTTTTGCGCCACGGCATAATATTGATCATAATTAGCTTCTACAGCTTCCGATTTTTGGTTGACATCATAAATCTCATCAATTACAGGGGCATTTGTATATATTTTTTGTGCAATTTTTTTGAATACTGGTCCAGAAACATCGGCACCATAATAGCCTACGCTTTTATCGGGTTCATGAATGACAACAATACAAGAGTATTTGGGGTCATCTGCTGGGAAGTATCCAGAAAAAGAAGAGATATAATTTAACTGTTCTTTATTGGCATAATCCTTTTGACAGGTTCCTGTTTTTCCTGCCATTGAAAATTTATCGGAGTACAAGCCATGTCCAGTTCCGTGCTTTTTTTCTACAACATTTTTAAGCAACTGTTGTAATTTCTTGACGGTTTCTTTAGAACAGATTTGAGAGTTAATCACTTCCGTATCAAAGGTTTCAATTGACGTTTCGATTTCTTTAATTTCGCGGAGAAACTTAGGCTTAACCATGACACCATCATTGGCGATCGCGTTATAAAACGTCAAGGTTTGAAGTGGCGTAAACGACACCCCGTAACCATACGCCATCCATTGTAATGCAATTCCACTCCAACGCCCATTTTTAATTCTAGGATCTGGAATGATGGACTTGCCCTCACCAATTAGTGGAAGCTCTAGAGAGTCCTGAAGATTCATTCTGTACAATCCATCCACAAACTTTTCAGGCTGATGCTTATAAGCCGTGTGAATTGCTTTTACTATAGCGGTATTAGAAGAGACTTCAAAAGCCTTTGCTATAGACACAACCCCATAGCCTCCTTTTTTTGAGTCTTTTACTTTTTTACCATAAAAGGATAATACTCCTTTTTTGGTATCTATCATGGAAGTGGTATCAATCACCTTATCTTCTAAAGCGACTGCTAAAGCCATAAGCTTAAACGTCGACCCTGGCTCATGCGATTCGCCTACGGCATAATTGAGACGTTCATAATACAACCCTTCTTTACTTCGGCCTAAATTAGAAATGGCACGTATTTCGCCTGTTTTAGTTTCCATTACTACGACGGTTCCGTGATCGGCTTTATATTTCTCTAACTGCTCGAGAAGCGCATGATGCGCAATATCTTGAATATTAACATCAATAGTGGTATAAACATCATAGCCATCTTGTGGCTCGACTTGATTAAAATCTTCAATAGGTTTCCACTGACCTTTACCTATTTTTTGTTTGCGTCTTTGACCATTTTTTCCTCTTAAGTATTTTTTACCAAAAGCACCATCAATACCAACACGCGTCACATTACCTTGATCATCAAAACGCTCATATCCAATCAGCCTTTGAGCTATGGCTCCCAATGGATAATCTCGCTTTGTGGATTGCTCTACAATAAGCCCTCCCTTGAAAGCTCCCAAATTTAAAAGCGGGAAATTTCTGAATTGTAAATACTGAGAGTACTCTAAATTACGTGCTAATAGAAAGTAGCGGTTTTTGTTTTGTCGGGCTAAACGCAGCTTTCGCTTAAATTCTGCAGATGATGTGTTATGAAAATTTGCAAGCGAATCGCATAAAGACTCTATAAACGCTTCGTAATTTCGAACTGATGGCGCTACCAGATCAATACGAATATCATACTTAGGAACTGAGGTCGCTAAAAGACTTCCGTCCAAAGAATATACATTTCCGCGGTTGGCAGGAATTATATCATCTTTAGTTGTTTTATCTAGAGCAAGACTCCGGTAATGATCGCCTTGCACAAATTGAATTGTTAGTAATTTGTACACCACCAAAAGCGCAAAAATGAACATAACCCCAGAAGTGAAGTATAGTTTGTTCATTATAGACTTTTCAGTTGATTGCATTGAATTAATTTGCTTTAGATTTAATAATAATTTTAAAAGGCGGATTAGATGATGGCTTAATTCCTTCGTTCGCCAAGCGTTTTCTAATGACAGATTCCATTTTGAGTTCCATCAATTGAGCTCGTGTTTCTACATAGGTAGAACGAAGGGCTTTAACTTGTTCGTTGAGTCTTGCAATAGTGTACACTTTACGATCTGCACTATGAGAACTTGCGATCATTATAATGG
>JABAYZ010000260.1 GCA_018608735.1 Flavobacteriaceae bacterium
TTAAATCAACTAATCCAGAATAGATCCAATCTTTGTAATAAGTATCATCAGGAACAATTGTTCCTGGAAGTGATGTCCAAGTAGCGGATGACACTCCTACATCTGTTCCGTCCCAGTCTGTAGAGATCAACAATTCTAATTCACTGCCATCACTAAAACTATTTGAAGATTCAAATTCAAAGAACTCAAATTCATTAACATCTAAATCAATAGTAGGTGATATTAACCATGAAATAGTGCTTGCATCACCAGAATTATAGGCACTAATTTGAGCAATTTTGCTTCCAGGGTTTCCAGTGTCAGTCGTTGTTCTAGATATCCAATTTCTAGACCCCTCTTCTACATAATTTGTCCAATCTCCAGAAATCTCAGCATTGTTTGAATAGCTTTGAAAATTTTCTTCAAAACTAGTGGTAAAAGTAAAATCATTAATATCATATAATACACAACGAGCACTATCCATATTAACGTCATCCGTCGAGTTTAAAGTTAAAATCAAAGAACTTCCATCGTAAGTCTTAGTAACAATCCCAGCAATAGGCCCATTACCCTCTGGCAATAGTGCATTTTTGAAATTTGAAAATGAACTTGTTTCAAGGTTCATTGTAGAGTAGAAAAATCCCGTACAAGTTTGCATGGTTCTTTGTGTATCGTAATCTTCAGAAGGATCGAAATAACGAAGACCCGCTAAATTATCTTCAAATTCTACATTATCAATTTGTACAAACATTCCGATGTGATCACTTGATATTTCATACATTTTAAGATTCAATGGGGTGATGTCTTGACTGACTTCAGATCTCAACATTGTTGCATTCATTTGATTTTGGGATAAACTTGTTACTGTAGTTCCATATTGGTCCGTTTCAGTACCACCTCCAATAGTAATCACTTCATTTCCTACACGTTCTTCTCCGATATATAATCCACCGGCAGAACCATCTGAATATGTTGGATTTAAGTTAATGTAGACCTCACGGCCTTTGTTAAATCTGTTGTAAGAATCTACTTGGCTTAAAATAACTTTAATGGCAGTTGTTGGGTTTTCTGGACTGTCCTGTAGATACACTTCTTTATAGAAGTTTCCAGTTAAATCTGAAGATGTTACATAGCCTTTCACTACGATGTTGGTGTCTACTTGAAAAGGCATTTCTGAGCTACTATCATACATCGCTTTCACTTCTGAAATTGATACTACGTTTATAGCTCCCGCTTCAATTTGTGATAAGACATCTGTTAGTGCTCTATTTTCTTCGGCTCCTACACTTTCTGGAACCGAAAAATCGTCGTCTTGTACACAAGACACAATAGCAACACTCGCTAAGAGTGTTAATAGATAATTTTTAAAATTTATTGTTTTCATAATATGATGTATTAATATTTATTTTTTGTGTTATTAGAATCTAAGATTTAGGTTCATGAAATAAGTCGTCCCACGTCCAAACCAGTATTTAGGTCCAAAACGACGTTTTGGGGCATTTATATCTTCTTTCAAGGATTGGAAATTTGCGTTACGTCCTTGCTCAAATCCACCGGTTTTAAATTCGGTATTGAGAATATTATTCAGACTTACAAACAGACTGATGTACTTGTCGCCAATTTTCCAAGATTTTCCTCCTACGGCGTTCCATACCATATAAGAATCAAATTTTTCTTGTCTCAGCAATTCTCTTGCAAGTGTTGGGTCATAATCTGCAAACGGAAAACCATCTGTATCTAAATAAAAATTCTCCGTACGGGTTAAAGGTGATACATCGACATAGGCATTCGACATAAAGTTTGCCGTGGTCCCAAACCACCAGTAATTAGGATCGCGGTATTCAAATCCTAAAGAAAATGCGCGTTGTGGACCGCCTGCTATTTTGTAATCTTTTAAGTTCGCTTCTCCAAAATCTAATCCATCAATAAAATCACTAGACGATAATAATAAGTTTGGATTGTTGTCATAGGTATATTGACCTACGGAAGCGACTCCAGTTAATTTGATGGTTGGGGTCACTTGGGCTTCAATCCCAAATTCAATCCCTAAATGTTTTTTGTCAATGCCTTCTAGAATTTCTTGAACAAAGGCCGTACCTGAATCGACTCCACTAATTCCATCTGCATAATAAAACGATACTTCATTGGCGTCTTGCATCTTGGTAAAATACCCTGTCAATCGTGCTTTAACAATCGGAGATCTGTAGATGTAATTTAGATCAAAAGAAGTGATTTTTTCCTCAGTAATACCAAATCCTGACTGGTCGCCTACTATGGCATGGTTGTCTCTTGAGTTAGAAAAGGTGTTGCGAATGGTTGGTGCTTTTGTCAGATAGCCTGCATTGGCAACTAATAAATGTTTTCCAGAAAATTTATACGTAACTCCCCCTTTGGCGCCAAGGCCTGTAAACTCTACTTTTTCGCCCTTTCCTAATGAAGTATCCGCATAGACTTCACTTTGGTACAAACCTTCTCTTTGGTAGTCTGTACTTGTGATGCTTCCGGCTAAGAAAAAATCGACCTTATTATACTTAAACTGTGCTTGAGCAAAGCTACTTATAATGTTTGCCTCTAAGTTGTAGTTATATCTAAAAGTATCGCCTTCACCAACAATTTGGTTTGGATTTTGTAAATCAAACTGAACCTGGTCAAAAGAATCTACATTCAAATAGCCTGTAGTGCTTCCTAACATGTCAATGATTTCAGCAAAATTATGCGACTTTAAACGTTTGTAGTTGACAGCAGCATTTAAGGTGATGTTTTCAGAAAGGTCTGAGTTAAAAATAGTGTTAACCGACAATTGTGTGTCGTCACTACGATCTTCATACAACACATAGGCCGCATTGTCGCCTGTGATATTATTTGTCACGTTGGCATCGTATAGACGGTTCCAATCTATTTGACCACCATCCGTGAAATTTTGGTAGGCACTATAGGCACCCGCTAAATCCGGTCCATCATTATCTGCCAAAAAGTAACTTGGCAAACCCTGGTAATAGGCAGGACTTGGATTGGCACCACCTGCATAATCCAAACGGCTATTTCCGAGCTCTCCAAATTGGTAAGCAACATTGGTGTTTATGCTTGTTTTATCTGTAAGATCCCAATAATGGTTCAACATTAAAACTGGTTCTGCAATACGCCTAACCCGCGAGTTACGCTTTTCTCCATCTTGGTAGCCCCAGTACTCGTTATACTTAATATCTTTTAAGTCATATACTTCCTGTGTGTTTGGAGATGATTTCCCACGTTTGTTAGGGGTATAAAATCCTGTAAAGTTTAAGCTGTGCTTATCGTTTATTTTCTTTTCTACAGAAACAAAAAATGAATTGGCATCATAAAATGTTCCATCTTGAAAGCCTTCATTACCCCAACGTCTTCCTAAAGAAAATGCGTAGGACCAGCCGCCTTTGACCATACCTGAAGCATGGGTTGCCATGACTCTGTTGGTATAACTTCTGTTTGAAGAGGAGTACGTGACACGTGAACCGCTTCGGTATTCTGAAGCTCTTAAGTTAATGTTTGTGGTTCCTAAGATTCCTCCAAAGTTATATGAGGACGGAGCTAAACCTGTGGTTAACTCTTGGTTACGAAGAACATCATTTAAACCTCCCCAGTTACTCCATTGTGGTCTGCCGTTATACACTTTGTTCATTTCGATTCCGTTCATCAAGACATTTCCGTTATCGGAATTAAGTCCACGAACTCTAAAAAACGAAGAACTGAATTCAAAAGCTGCAGCACGTTGAAATACATCTTGAGATGACGATAATAATCCAGAAATATTATCCGCACCACTTGTGTCATCATTTAGTTCATCATCAGATAGTGTAATAGTAAACAAATCATCATCAGAATTATCCACCGATAACATCATATCTTGGACATTTAAGGTTTCACCTTCATTCACTACAATTGGATAGCGTGCGACTAGATAGCCCTGTTTGCTCAAGCTCAATACTTGCTCACCTAATGGAACATCTGTAGAAAACACAAACGCACCTGAGGCATCTGTTTGTGTGCTTAATAACAATCCTTCAAAAGTGACCGTAACTTCAGCCAACGCTTGGTTTGTGGTTAAATCCTTCACACTTCCCTCAACAACAGTTTGTTGTGCATAAGTGGTACAGAACGTTAATAAACCGACCAAAAAAATAATACAATTTTTTTTCATGTTTGGTTATTGGTTATGTTTGTTAATAATTGGTGACACAAATTTACGTTATTGATATTTAAATTTATACTTTTGGGTGAAGTAATTATACACATAACCACATGAGACAAGTATTCGATCTGAGGAATTACAACATACATCTTTATACATTCATTATAGCTTTGGTGTTTAGCACTTTTGTTGAATCACAAAACAAACGAAAATTTAAGGTGCATACCATTGCATTCTATAATGTAGAAAACTTATTTGACACTATAAATGATCCTAACAAATTTGACGAGAGAAGTCCTATTATGGAACTCAAATATAACCGTCAGGAGGTTTACAATAAAAAGGTGAAAAATATGGCAAGTGTCATTGCTCAAATTGGAGCAGACGTTTCCAAAAACACGCCTGCTATTATTGGAATTTGTGAAGTTGAAAATAGAACTGTTGTCGAAGATTTGGCTAACGACCCCGCTTTGTTATCCAAAGATTATGGGATTGTGCATTTTGAATCGCCTGACGAACGAAGTATTGATGTGGCTCTCATGTATCAAAAAGCATTGTTCGTCCCTATCAGCACAAGCGCACATGAATTAAAATTATTTGATATCAAAAGAGATAAACGTGATTATACTAGAGACCAATTGTTGGTTACTGGGTACTTGGAGGGCGATTTGATTCATTTGATTGTAAATCACTGGCCATCGCGAAGTGGTGGAGAAGCCAAAAGTCGTTCCAAACGTGTGGCAGCAGCAACCCTTAACAAGCGGTTGATTGACTCTTTGCAAGCGAATGATCCCTATGCAAAAATATTTACGATGGGTGATTTTAATGATAACCCTACCAACGCAAGTTTTAAGAAAGTACTTAAAGCTAAAAAGAATAAAGAATCGATTGGTCTAAAAGGATTATACAACCCCATGGAAGGCTTTTTTAAGGCCGGTTTGGGTTCCAATGCTTACAGAGATGCTTGGAGTTTGTTTGATCAAATCTTAGTAACTCAACCCTTGTTGGAAGAAGATTTTTCGTCTTTTCGATTTTACAAAGCGGGGATTTTTAATAAGCAATTCCTAATCAGTAAAAAGGGACGTTATAAAGGCTATCCGTTTAGAAGTTTTTCTTATGGAGGCTTCACAGGAGGCTATAGCGATCACTTTCCGGTATATGTACATGTTATTAAGGAAGTGGAATAATTTTATTTACTTATATTCATAAAAAAAAGCAGCCAAATGGCTGCTTTTTTATTTAGGTGCTATACGGGCCATACATCCCATGGAATTCTGGATAGAATCAAAATGAGAGCGATGGTATAAAAAATCGCGATGGTTTTGTATTTAGGTCCTGAGATTAATTTTTTCTTATGCTTAGAATAACCAATCGTAATCAAGGCAACGGCTAAAATATTAATGGTTGGATGTTCTACAAGGTACAAGCGAATATTCGCATTTTTCATAACCTCTCCTACCCCGAGATCACTCCACAAACCAAAACGCTCTGAAGTGAAATACAACAGCAGTCCAATTAGCAATTGAATGTGAGAAACGATCAATGTAAATAGTGAAACTCGAAATGCTTTGGCATCGTAGTCTTTTTTCCCGAAGTAGCCGGTAACAGATTTAAAAACGGCTAATAGAAGCACCAAAAGCACTAAGTAAGCCCAATAGGAATGTATTATTTTGATCATGGTGTGTCGTTTATAAGTTTCTACAAAAGTACGAGAATTTTAGGCATAAAAAAACCCTCACTAAGTGAAGGTTTTAGCTTTTATAAAAATACGGTCATTAGCTGTTTTTATTGTAGTGCCTTAAAAGATTAACTGTAGATGAATCATGGCTCGTCACTGAACCTGTGTTAATTTCATCTAAGATTTTCGTTGCCAATTGTTTCCCTAGTTCAACTCCAAATTGATCATAACTAAACACATTCCAAACTACACCTTGAACAAATATTTTGTGTTCATACATCGCAATTAACTTCCCTAGACTTTCTGGAGTTAATTGTTTAATAAAAATAGTATTGGTTGGTTTATTGCCATCAAATACTTTAAAAGGCACAATGTCTGCAGAGGTGCCTTCTGCTTGTACCTCAGCTTCAGTTTTACCATTTAATAACGCTTCGGTTTGTGCAAAAAAGTTGGAGATCAACTTATCTTGATGGTCTTTATTGCCATGTAAGGATTGTGTAAACCCAATAAAATCTGCAGGAATCAGTTTTGTCCCTTGGTGAATCAATTGAAAAAAAGCATGCTGCGAATTTGTCCCTGGCTCTCCCCAAACCAAATTCCCAGTTTGATAGTTCACTTGTTCCCCAGATCGGTCTATGCTTTTACCATTACTTTCCATAATAGCTTGCTGAAGATAGGTTGCAAATTGATTCAAATACTGAGTATAAGGAATAACGGCTTCGCTTTCTGCTTTAAAAAAATTGTTATACCAAATGCTTAAAAACGCTAAAACCGCTGGAATGTTTGTTTCAAAATCTTCTTCTTTAAAATGGGTATCCATTTTATGTGCCCCAGCTAAAAGTGATTCAAAATTATCATATCCTACAGAAAGGCTAATACTTAGACCTACCGCACTCCAAAGGGAAAAACGACCGCCAACCCAATCCCACATCGGGAAAATGTTGGAAGGCTCAATGCCAAAAGCTTGGACCTTAGCCGTATTTGTGGATACGGCCACAAAATGCTTAGCCACATCTTCTTGAGTCGCATGTTTTAAAAACCATTCTCTAATGGTATTTGCATTGGAAAGGGTTTCTTGAGTCGTGAATGTTTTAGATACAATCACAAAAAGGGTGGTTTCTGGATTGAGTTTCTTTAGAACTTCGTTGACGTGATCGCCATCTACATTACTGACAAAGTGGGGCGTTAAATGATTGCCATAAAATGACAAGGAATCCACAACCATCGCAGGGCCTAAGTCTGATCCTCCAATGCCTATATTTACAATATCTGTAAATGCTTTGTTGGAAAACCCTTTTTTTGTACCGTTAATAATAGCATCCGAAAAGTTTTTTATCAAAGTCTTCACGTCATGAATTTCGGGGATAACATTAACATTATTAACTAATACTTGCGCCTCTTTTGGAGCACGAAGTGCAGTGTGAAGTACTGCTCTACCTTCCGTATGATTGATGATGTCACCATCAAAATAACTTGAAATCGCTTCTTTGAGTTTGAGTTCTTCCGCCAATGCTTTAAAAAGCGACATGGTTTCAGAAGTGATTCTGTTTTTGGAAAAATCTACATAAAAATCTTCCCATTGTAAAGTGAATTCGTTCGCACGACCAGGATTTTCGTTAAACCATGTTTTCATGTGAGCATCCTTGATTGCTTCAAAGTGAACTTTTAATTTGTCCCAGGCTGTTGTTTGCGTTGGATTGATTGAATTTAATGCCATTGGTTAGTTTTATATATAATGTTAATTTATGGAGTCTAGTTGTTGTTTTAAAGGGGCGATAAATGCCATGAAATCAGATTTAAATTGTGCTGGTAAGGCTTTTGCATCAGGTAATTTTTGGCGAAATGGATCCACTTGTTTACCGTTTTTCCAAAACCGATAGCAAACATGAGGTCCTCCTGTATTTCCTGTCATACCAACTTTGCCAATCACGTCGCCTTGTTTCACGTAATCACCGACATTTACCAAGCGCTTACTCATATGTAAATACTGAGTGCTGTAGGTGGCATTGTGTCTAATTTTTACATATTTTCCATTTCCACCTTTTCGTTGCGATTCCACGACTGTCCCATTGGCTGTAGCCAATATAGGTGTTCCAACGGGAGCTGCAAAATCAGTACCTTTGTGAGGGCGGATTCTATTTCCATAGTATGCGATTCTCCGTTTTAGATTGTATCTTGAGGAGATTCGACTAAATTGTAATGGTGCTTTCAAAAAGGCTTTACGAAGGCTTTTTGTGTTTTCGTCAAAATAATCAGTGCTATTTTTAGATTCATCGTTGATGTAATTAAAGGCATAAAATGACTCTCCTCTGTGTTGAAAAAAAGCGGCTTCTATGGTTTCAATCCCAGCGTATATGGAGTCGTCCACAAAACGCTCTTTATAGATAACTTTAAAATTATCGCCTTTTTGAAGCTTGAAAAAATCGATTGTCCAAGCATAAATATCATCGGACATATCATAAATAAGCTGTGTAGGTAGCCCTTGATCTTCCATGGTTTCGGAGAGCGTACTCTCGATAACACCAAACGCTTCTTTTTCTATGATTTTAACGGGTTTCCTTTGGGTATATGCAATAATTGAGTCGCAAAACTCAACTACCAAATATTCGATTTTATTGGGTTGGTATATAAAAACTAAAGGGATTTGATTGTCTTCTTTTGAATATAAAACGGTGTAGGGTTTTCCAATTCTTAATTGCCGAACATCAAAAACTTCTTTTGTTTTTTCGGCAATATTATGGATTTGAGGGTAAACCAAATGGTGCTTTTCTAGTAAAACGCCAAAACTATCTCCACTTTTAACGGTGTCATTAAAGACCTTAAAGTTATTAAGATTGTAACCGAATTTATAGTTTTCTTTTTCATCAATAACGGCTTTTTTCACGTCGATAGGCGTATCTTTTGAGCAGCTCTTGATAACGCTGTAGAAGCAGACGAGAATACATCCGTACAGAAAAAATTTTAAATTAAAATACGTTTTGTATTTAGCCCACTCCATGTCCCCAATTATCTTTTTCTTGTTGGCTCCAAAGTTCTGGAAAAAATATTCTTTTTTGGTACTTTGGATGCATATATTTTTGCCAATTACTTCCTCCTGTAGCTTCGCCATCTCCTTCTTTGCCCAAAATATAATGTTTAGCGGCATTATAATGTGCCATAACCCAAGTAACGTTAACTGTGTAATCGTAGTGTCGCATGGCATCAACTAAGCTTTTGTCGTGTTGATTTTCAATAGAAAGCTCTTTGAATCGTGTCCAAATATTTTTGGAGTTACAAACTTTCATAAACGCGATAAACTCATCTTTGTAACGGTTTTCAAAGTTGTTTAATAGTGTGGATTTTTGTCCTGTTTTATAATCTTTTCCTGCAGCTTGCCAATACAAATGTTCGAAAGCATTTTCAAAAGGCGTATCTCTGTCAATTTTGGTGCGGAACCGCACATCAATAAGGTTGACAAGCTCTGTAGAAGCAAATTCAATTTTACGGTATTGTGCACTTTGAAAACCACTCGCAGGAGTAAGTGTATGTCTGAATTTATTATATTGAGCGATATCCATCCCTTCTCTCATGATATTAAACGAGGTGGTTAGCATGTCAAAATAACGACTGATTCGCATGAGTTTATCCTGAAAAAAACCAACTTCTAAAGATGTTGACTGTGAGACTTGATTGATTTCCCAAAGTATCATTTTAAAAATCAATTCATTAATTTGGTGATAGGCAATAAAAACCATTTCATCGGGAAGATTAGTACGCTGAATTTGCAGTCCTAGTAATGCGTCTGTGTGGATATAATCCCAGTAGGTTATTGAATTACTGTGTAATAACCCCTCTAAATGTACATCACGGTCTTGATCTATAGCATTATATTTATCATCAAGAAGATTTAGTAGCTTTTCGGTGGTGGGTTTTTTTGTCATCGAGTATTATAGTTGAATTTGAAATGGATATTTAAGTCCTTTTTGAGCTTCTAAATCTGCTCGTAAGGAACCCACTTGTAAATCTGCTTTTATTTTTATTGGCACTTTGTTTTTATCGGCACTAACCCATAATGTGAGGCTTTCTTCTTCTCTAAAAACACGTCCAGCCATGACATAGGGTCTGAATTTTATACATTTAATTTTTCCAAACTTCGTATTAATAGTTTCGTGTCCTAAATATTTTAGTTTGAATAAAAACGTTTCGCTATCAAAAAATATATTAAGTTCAACGATATCTCCATCTTTAATGGTCGCTGTGTTGTAATTATTCCTCAAATAATAATAGGCAGAAACTAAATCTTGGATGTTTTTCTCAATATCTACTCTCGAGGAGGTATTGGTCTTCAAATCATTAACCAATGCTTTATTTTTTATGTGGTCAAACTCTACAATCCTATTTTTGGTATAGCCCCCTTCATAAATATCTCTTACAAATTTGTAGGGTTGACCTGTTTTTTTATCAAAATGGCTTTCATAATGGTCATTAACTTTGAAAACCCACTTGATTGCCCCTGTTGTCCAACCTTTTCCAACAACTTTGTATACGGGCTTATCCTTGTAAGTGCTTTCAGAAACTTCCAGAGTTGCATTGCCGGCTTTCATCCATCCGCTATAGCTAAGTTTGAACCTCAACCATTCCCCCGCTTGAAAAGCAGAGGAATTTTGAGCAACTACACACTCAAAACTTAAAAGTAAAAATACAATTAAAGAAAATTTATTCAACTTAGACTCGAACATATAACGGGTTTAAATTATTATATAATGGATTACAAATTTGCAATTATTATTCCATATTATAAAATGTATACAAATTAAGTCTTAAATATTTTTTTGGGATTGGGATATTAGTAAGTCAAAAGCTTAAAACCAGTAACCTACATTTACAAAATAGCCCGATTGGTTTGTTTCTCCTGACCAGTTGTATTTTAACTCGATAGACCCAAAAACAGTCTCTAAAGCATACCCTATTGCATAGCCGCTATAAGTTGGAGAGTCAAACCATTTTTGAGTTAAGAAAATATCATCTCCAATATTTGCGAAATTAGCTGAAAAATTAAAGTGATGATTCGTTGAAAACTCATAATCAATGGTTGAAGATAGTTTTACAAAACTATTTCCATTTAGTTCAAGATAATCATAGCCATAAAATGTAGAGTAGTTGTTAAAATAATTAAATCCGTAGCCTCCAAGTCCAAAATGAAGTGCTTTGGTGTCACTATTTCCAACCCTAAAACCGCCTTCAGTATTTATATGCATTGAGAGTTTATCGGTAATTTTAAATGCTTTTGAAATCTGTGCCTTGAAAATTGAAAATTCATTAAATTCTCCTTCAAAATTAGGCGAAGCAAAATAGAACTTAAAACCCCCATCAACAAGAAACCCCGCTGTTGGGAAAAACTTATTGTCTATAGTGTCTATTTTTAATGATCCGAAAAGGCTCAAAAAATTACCGTTTTCAAATTCATACTCTGGGGTGTCAAAAACAGATAAAAACGCATTATCATTGGTGGTGATTTTTAGATTTTTCAACTCCGTTCCGATTTTTACTGCCAAGTCTTTCTTAATCAGAGTTTCTACAAAAAATTGATGTGAAAAATCTTTAAATGAGATCTGAATTTTATCTATTGAGGGGTAATTAACATCGCTAATTAAACTAGCTGGATCAATAGAATGATTGAATCTTTTATAACTAGAGTTAATACCGACACTCCAATAAAACCCTTTATCGATATAATAGTCAAAATTATAGCGACTGTTATCGCCTAGGATAAAATCCATAGATACTACATCATTTTTAAGAAGTAGTTGTTTTTTTGTGATGTTTAATAGCGCCGCACTTTTGTATAACTGATCATAATGCAACCCAAATTTCACAAAGGCCGTGTTTTTGGCTTCAACAGCTTTTGCTGAGAAATCATAGCCCTGTTCAGAAGGTGAAAATTTATATAAAAAACTATCAAAATTATTAGTCGCCGCTAGATTGTTAACGCCTTTACTAAAATCGTCATAACTAATATTTTCACCGCTTCTAAACCTCAATTTACCGAGCACATAGGAAGTGGTGTATTTATTTAGACCTGCTATTGAAATCGCATTAATTTGAATTTTTTCTAAATCGGACGGCTTAATACGGGGTTTGATATAATTTTGAGTGGCTGCAATTTCTTGTAATTTTTTCGTGAAATTTTCAGTCGCTTTTTGTCCATTTTTCGTGATTTTAATACCCTCTTGAAATGATATAAGCGAGAAATTTAAAATATCTGGTTTGATATAGATATCTGTTAATTTTGATTTATGCTTCATTTCCTTAACCACTTTAAAGTTATTGATTTGAATCAATATGTCTGAAGCTGACCCGAGTTTATCAGCATCAATAAGATCATCCTGAACATCGACACCGATAATGATATCTAAATTTTTATCCAAAAGGCCTTCAATGGGATAATTATTAATAATCCCTCCGTCCATTAATAGCTTGCCATCTAGTTGTATGGGCTGAAAAAGAGTTGGCAGAGCGCTACTAGCCGCAATTGCTTGTGCGAGATTTCCTTTGTCCAAAACAACTTCCTGCCCCGTTTGCATATTTGTCGCCATACAGTAAAACGGAATGGGTAGTTTACTAAAATCATCTATTCCACTAACCCCTAACGTTAGTTTTGATAGTAAATTGAACGCATTTTGTCCTTTAGAAATCGATGAAGGCAATTGTATTTTGAAGTTATTTACAGGGAGCGATAAGGCATATTTCTCGGCATTTTTACGTTCATAAAACGTTTTTGATTTACGGGGAACATCGTCACTAATTAGCAACTCAAAATGCGTGGATTTGAAGATCGAGTCTAACTGTTGCCCATTGTATCCAGAGGCGTATAGACCCCCTATAACTGCCCCCATACTACTGCCTGCAATATAATCGATGCGTACGCCCAAGCTGTCCAACGTTTTTAGCACGCCTATATGGGCAAATCCTTTGGCACCTCCCCCACTAAGCACTAAACCCACTCGTGGGTTTACAGCTTTATTTTCTTGAGAAAAACTCCAAGAGAAAAAGAAAATAAAAAGTAGGAATACTAAATTACGCACGGGGTTTGTTTTGATAATAATTATAAATAATTTGAGCTTTTGACACTCCAATAACTTGTTCTAATTCGTCTAGTGCTGCAAATGAAACTCGTTGTGCAGACTTAAATGTTTTTAGTAATTCTAAAATCGTTTTTTCGCCAATTCCTACAATTGATTCTAACTCTGAATTTAAAGCTGTTTTACTTCGTTTGTTTCTATGATGCTCAATTCCAAATCGGTGTGCTTCATTTCGAAGTTGCTGAATAATTTTAAGGGTTTCACTTTTTTTGTCTAAATATAAGGGAATTGGATCATTTGGATAGAATAATTCTTCTAAACGTTTTGCAATTCCAATGATTGCTATGGTTCCACGAAGACCAAGTTCGTCCAAACTCTTTAAAGCCGCGGACAGTTGCCCTTTACCACCATCAATTATGATTAAGTGAGGCAACGGCTGCTTTTCATCTAATAAACGTTTATAGCGTCTATAAACAACCTCGGTCATAGAGGCATAATCATCTGGACCCTCGACAGTTTTAATGTTAAAATTACGGTACTCTTTTTTACTTGGTTTTCCGTTTTTAAAAACAACACAAGCAGCCACAGGGTGTGTGCCTTGGATGTTTGAATTATCAAAACATTCAATATGGGTTGGCGCTTCCGAAAGCCTCAAATCTGATTTCATTTGAGCCATAATACGTTCGACATGACGATCGGGGTCCGTTATTTTAACCTGTTTTAATTGCTCTAAGCGTTGATATTTTGCATTCCGTAGCGACAAGTCGATCAACTGTTTTTTATCCCCTACTTTGGGAACCGTAATTCTAAACTCTGAACCTAAATTCACCTTAAAAGGCACATAAATATCTTTGGATTCTAATGAAAACCGCTGACGCATCTCTGTTATGGCGAGTTCTAATAAGGCTTCGTCACTTTCTTGAAGTTTTTTCTTCAATTCCATCGTATGTGAACGAATAATGGCGCCGTATGACAGTTGTAAAAAATTGACATATGCATAGCTCTCATCACTTACAATTGTAAACACATCAACATTACTTATTTTAGGATTAACAATGGTGGACTTGGCTTGATAGTTCTCTAATATTTGTAATTTTTCTTTCAAAGCTTGAGCGGCTTCAAACTCTAAATTTTCAGCAAATATTTTCATTTGTGATTTAAATACTGAAATTGACGTTTTAAAATTACCTTTTAAAATTTCTCGAATCGTTGATATATTTTCTAAATATGAGGCTTCATGTTCTTTAGCTTCACAAGCTCCTTTACAATTCCCTAAATGGTATTCTAGACATACTTTATATTTTTGACTTTCTATTTTTTCTTTGGATAAATCATATTTACATGTGCGGAGTGGAAACAACCCCTTGATGAGATCCAACAGAGTATACACTGTTTTGATACTGGTATAAGGACCAAAATATTCAGATCCATCTTTGATGATACGGCGGGGTTGG
>JABAYZ010000099.1 GCA_018608735.1 Flavobacteriaceae bacterium
AAAATGGAGATTACTAAAACAAAGGCTAAAAATAATGTGTATTGCTTTTTCATAAACAGTATATTTAATATTTACATATATATCAAATATAGTGTTTAATATTTATTTAAAATATTTAAACAAAAAAATAGTCGATCTTAAAACCCCAATCCTTTTATTTTCTTATACGTTTGCACCGCTTTTGTATCGGAAAACAAGGACACAAAGTAGCAAACATTAAGCATCCTTGTATAAAGGCTGTTATTATGAACATCTATCTCGTCTGGAAGAAGTTTCAATATTAATTTGTCATAGGCTGTGGGCACATTTTCATAAGTATTATTAACCGCTAAAGTAAAGCGGTCTAACAGTTGGTTTAAAATTTCAAATCCCGAAATTTCCTTGTCAATGACTTCCTCGGAATTATATATTTTTTCAACACTGAGTTTAATAATGTCATTTATTTGTGCTTGATATTTGCTTTTATCAAGAATAGAAACATGAAATTTACCATCAAGAATTTCTTTTTCGTGTGCCATAAATATACTAACCGCATCTTCGATCAATGTGCTAATTGCCAAGGCTCGTAAATAGCTTACACGTTCTTTTGTGGAAGGAAGGGCGCTGTATTTTTCGGTGTTGATAGTCCCTCTCACCAAATTAATCAAGTATTCAAGTGCGTAATCTTCCTCTATCAATCCTAGGTTGATTCCATCTTCAAAATCGATTATGGTATAACAAATATCATCCGCTGCTTCAACCAAAAAGGCTAAAGGGTGTCTCGAAAATTGTGCGTGTTCTGTACTCAGTGTGTTCAGACCCAGCTCGGCAGCAACGTCTAAAAAGTTAATTTTTTCGGTTTGAAAAAACCCGTATTTCTTAGACGCAATTTGTGTGTTTGGTTTTACAGGAAGTGATTCTTTTGGATATTTTGTAAAGGCGCCTAGAGTGGCGTAACTTAATCTTAGCCCCCCTTTAGTTCCTTGTTTATCTTGTGTTAAAACTTTAAAGCCATTTGCATTACCCTCAAAATCACATAAATCTTGAAATTCTTTAGGGCTAATTTGGTTTTTAAATTTTTGACCTGGGCCGTTTTTAAAATAGTGGCCTATGGCCTTTTCGCCAGAGTGTCCAAAGGGCGGATTACCAATGTCATGTGCCAGTGCGGCGGCGGCAACAATAGCGCCAAAGTCATTGGGTTTATAGCCATGAACTTCCGATAAATAGGGGTGTTTCTCTAAAATCTTAACCCCTGCTTTTCTTCCTAAAGAACGCGCCACCACACTCACTTCGAGACTGTGTGTGAGCCGTGTGTGCACAAAGTCTGTCGAAGATAGTGGTACCACTTGGGTTTTATCTTGAAGGCTTCTGAATTCGGACGAAAAAATGATGCGATCGTAATCGACATCAAAACCTAGACGTGTTTCGTCTTGTTCGTTTCTAAGGCGTTTGTTGGTGTCCCCTTGACGTTTTAAAGAAAGTAGTTGTTCCCAATTCATGTTATCTGATATGAACCTGCAAGATAGTAATTTCAATGTTAATTAATTGTTGCTGAAAAACGACCTTGTTTGCTATTAAAATAACATTGAATTAATCTTTTTATAAATCTAGGGTAACCTGCCTGACTTGACTTTGGGGTTAACTTTGTGTGTTCTTAAACTATAAAAAACACTTAATGAAACGCTTAATTTTAATATGTACTTTACTGATTTCTGGAATTGTTAGTGCTCAATACACGGGTTCAATCTCAGGTTTATTAACTGACAAGGAATTTAATAATGAGCCCCTTGCTTTTGCAAATGTGTTGATTAAGGGTACGACAAAAGGGACAACTTCTGACTTTGATGGCAATTATACTATTGAGGGTTTAGAGCCTGGGAGTCATACAGTGATGTTCAGTTTTGTAGGCTATAAAACTATAGCAGTTGAAACGCTAATAGAAGCGGGTAAAACAAATGAAATTAACATTGTATTGGAGGCTAATAGTGCTGCTCTAGAAGAGGTTATTATTAAAACTACCAAAAAAAGAGAAACAGAAAGCGCTTTACTCTTGCAACAAAAAAAAGCTGTACTAATGGAAACCGCTATTGGAGCACAAGAAATCAGCAAAAAGGGTGTAGGGACAATTGCCGGAGCCGTAACAAAAATCGCTGGGGTTTCTAAGCAGTCTGGAACAGGAAGTGTATTTGTTAGAGGTCTTGGTGATCGTTATAATATTACAACATTAAATGGGCTTCCATTGGCTTCCAATAATGCGGCTCAAAAAAATATTGACTTGTCTATTTTCTCGACTGATATCGTAGAAAATATTGGGGTGAGTAAAACTTTTAATGCCAAAAATTACGGCGATTTTGGCGGCGCAAATATTAATATAGATTCTAAAAATTTTACAGGACAACCTTTTTTGGCTGTAAATTTTGGTTTTGGAGGGAATACAAATACTTTAGAAGCTAACGATTTTTATTTACAGGATGGACCAGGTTTTAGTGGATTTCATTCGGCAAATCCTCCTGTGAAACCATCGAATACTAGCAATTGGGGATCAAGCTGGAATAGGAAGGCAAATAGTTTTAAATTTAACGGGGGGCTAAATATTAACGGTGGTAGATCGTTTGAATTAGGTGAAGAAGGCCGATTGAATGCCTTTTTTACAGTTGGCTTTGACAACTCTAGCAATTATAACACGGGTCTAAATCGTGGGAAAATCGGTGCTGATGGCTATACAAGACAGGATTTTGAGAAAACTAGTTATAGCTATACGACAAACACAACAGCGATGGGTGTGCTTAATTACCGCTTGAACAGTAACCATAAATTTACATTTACAAGCTTATTTTTAAATAGCTCTGATCAAAGTCATGATGAATATAGCGGCTTTGATATTGAGTTTGATAATGACGCTACTTCCAACGAAAATGGTGTTGGGTTTATCCAAAGAAATACGTTTACGGAAACCAAATTAATAATCAATCAGTTAAGTGGAACACACTCTATTTCTGACACCAATAAAATCAATTGGATTGTAGGCTATAATGGGTTGAATAACACTATCCCAGACCGCATGCAAAATACGGCAGGTGCTGATTTCAGAGCAAACCGCAGCACTGATTTTGTTTTAATTTCTGGTAGTCCAATTTATAACCATCGCTTTTTTCAGGACTTAAAAGAAGATGAATTATCTGTCAATATTTCGGACAAAATTATATTTAATGACAGTGATGACGAATTAAGAGGCGAACTTACTTTTGGATATAGTGGACGTTTCAAAAGGATCAACTTTTCATCTCAACAATATGATTTCAGGCTGATCAATCAAGCTGGACTGTATAATGTTGACGTGTCTAATTTTGATGCATTTTTTAATGCTTCAAATCTAAACACGCTCTACAGAATTAATACTTTAAAAACTCAAACGTACAGTGGCGGTCAATACATTAATGCTGGATATGTGAATGGTTTATGGAATTTTTCTTCTAAATTTTCTGTAGTTGCCGGAGTACGAGCCGAAATGATTGGCGTAGAAATTGACTACCTAACACTACAGTCTTCTAGTGAGAAAAAAATTGGTCTTGTACAAGAAAAATTATTGCCTTCTCTCTCAGCAAAATATGTACTTAAAGAAAACATGAATTTAAAATTTGGCAGCAGTAAAACCTATACCCTTCCTCAATTCAAGGAACGTGTAGATATGCTCTATGAAGAGGTGACGCAAGTGTATAGAGGAAATAAAGATATCTATGAATCCACCAACTGGAATGCAGATTTGAAATGGGAGTATTTCCCGTCAAATGGCGAATTAATTTCGGCAACTGTTTTTGGTAAATTGATACAAAATCCAATCAATTCTATTTTTATTAATTCGACTTCAAATGACATCTCTTATATTAATTCTGGAGATGCTGCAGAAGTTTTTGGTTTAGAACTTGAACTCAAAAAAGACCTTTTTAATTTTAATGGTGATGCTGCCGAATTTGAACACAAATTTTCGGGAGGATTAAACGTGTCACTCATCAAAACGACTCAAGATTTAAATGCTGAAAAAGTAAATGCTGAAACCGATTATAGCGCTAGTTTTACTTTTGACTCTAGTAAATTAACAGGAGCTTCAGATGTACTTATAAATACAGACCTTACTTATTTTAAGGCGTTCGACAAAAACCACACGTTACAAACTACTTTGGCTTACAATTATTTTTCTGATCAATTAAACACCATTGGAACACTAAAAAAAGGAAATGTTATTGATAAAAGCTTTAATACTTTAGACCTAATTGTGAAAAGTAAGCTTAACAAGCTCAGCATTTCATTGTCAGCTAAAAATCTATTAAACCCCTCTATTCGAAGGGTTCAAGAAGTCTATAACACACCAGGTATAAGTGAGGTTACATTAAATGAATTTAAAAGAGGCGTAAACATCAATTTATCTGTTGGATACCGATTTTAAATTAGAACTCATTGCTAACATTTAGTTTACAATAAGTTTCAGTAAATCTAATCAACTCGTAACTTTTAGTTAAAGCCTAAATCCCATTACCATTAGATATTTGTATAAACCAAAAAATAAAATAAAAATGAAAACATTAAATTTAAGCCTTACCATTTTCACAGCGTTCTTAGCACTTAATTGCAGTATCGAAGAATCCACTACCGAAAACACAGGAGCAGGATTTCAAGTAAATGCAGGCGATTTACAAGGCAATATTAACGGAAGCGTTTCATTAAATGCTTCTGAAACTTACATTCTTACTGGAGCACTGATCGTAAAAGAAGGTGCCGTATTAACGATTCCAGCAGGGACGACTATTACAGCGGCGGCAGGGACTTCAACGTCTGCATACATTGGTGTTGAACGAGGAGCAAAAATATACATCAATGGAACCGCAGCGGCACCAGTAGTCATGACGTCTGAAACACAAGAAGCAGGATCATGGGGTGGATTGGCAATTGCTGGATATGGCATTACAAATGCAGGAACAAATGTTACTTCTGAAGTTGGAGATTTGACCTATGGAGGTACTGACAATACGGATAACTCTGGAGTTGTGACTTATTTAAGAGTTGAATATACTGGAGCTACATTTACCAATGATAAAGAATTTAACGGCGTTACTTTATTTGGAGTGGGGTCTGGAACAACATTCTCAAACGTTTCTTCTGTTAATGGAGGAGATGATGGTATTGAGTTTTTTGGAGGTGCTGTAAATGCTAAAAACTTAGTGTCTATTAACTCTGGTGATGATTCTATTGATTTTGCAGATGGTTTTTCTGGATCTATCGATGGCGCTTATATCAAAGGCATTACAAAAGCAGGGATCGAAGGGTCTAACAACGGGGATAATGGCGATGCCACTCCTGTGACTTCTGCAACAGTTTCAAACGTCACTATGATTGTTGATGGCTTAGGGAACTCGGAAGGTGCCATTTATTATAAAGAAGGTGGTGGAAATAGTTCTTATACCAACATCTATGTTGATGGGATTTCTTTAGGGGTGAAAATAAAAAGCACTGATGTTGCAGCAAACACAAGACTTGCCAACGGAGACTTGGTGATTAATAACTTTAATTATACAAATGCTCCCTCAGACTGGAGTTGGGGTGGATATGAATATGAAGGGCTAAACTCTGGTGCCACAGGTGCTGGAAATGGGGCGGATATCCCAAATTGGGCTAGTGGATGGTCTGAATAATCCTATAGTTTTTAAATTAGTCAATAAAAAAAGCTCCCATTGGGAGCTTTTTTTATATAAGATCATCGTGTACTAAAGAATCGTTTATTTGAAATTTGTAGCCAGTTCGGACGTACTGCTCCATTCATTTACATTTGTGATTCTAGAATCAATATAGTCAACTTCCTTTAAAGACTCTTCGGTCCAAAAAAACCATTTACCCGTTTTGAGCCCTTTGTCATAATTCCCTTGAGATAATTTAACCCCATTTTCATTATAGCTTATCCAGAGCCCATCTAACTTCCCTTTTTTGTCAAACGTTCCTTCTTGTTGAATGGCACCATTGTCGTGAAAGTAAGTCGCTGAGATTAGATCGCCTTTAGTCTCAAATTTTGATTGCTGAGCACATTGTGCATAGACCGTAGTTCCAATGAATATAAGAGTTATTAAGATATAGTTCTTCATAATAAATTGTATTACTGTTGTAAGTATAATATAAATATACAAATAATTTACATAAAATCAATGTTTAGTTTACATTAAATTAACATTGGAGGTAGTGAACTTCAAAAGATAGAGGGGTGTTTTAGACTATTGTTGAACGTTTATTGCTTTTTGAAGGGGGTTGGTATTGGCATACAAATTTTCAATAAAAGATTACGTCTAAAAACCAAACCTATTTGGCTGTCTATAATTACACGCATTTAGTTTAAAAAATTGCAGTGAGAGTTCCAAACCTAACTCATAAGGTTTAATAATTACTTAACATTCTGCTTACGCTTGAGACATGTTAAATTGCAATATTTGTAAGGTCTAAGACACATAATTAGTATCATTATTATATATTAGTTTTTGTCGACTACAAAAATGATGATTTCTGATGAGCTGCCCTTGGCCAGGCAGCTTTTTTTTTATTTAATCTTAATCTTGAGGAAACATTAAGATAACATTAGTTTGTGTTATTTGTACCCGACAAAAACTAATATAACTTTTAATGAAAATCAGAATTTTATCCATTGCTTTAGCAATTTTTTCAATCCCCCATGTTCAATCTCAAGAAATCAGTGACACAACCTTTGGAAAAGGGTTGATCAACTTTGTAGCAAAAGACAGCTCATTTAGCGTCAAATTTGCGCCGCGATTCCAAGTGCGCTCTATGTCATCATGGGACCACGATGGAAACCAATACATAAGTCCAGAGCATAATTTTATTGTGCGTCGTTCACGTCTCAAGTTTGACGGTTTTGCTTACAGCACCAAATTAAAGTATAAATTGGAGCTAGGATTATCTAATAGAGATATTTCGGGTGCAAATAAATTTAACAGAAACACACCGCGTTATATTTTGGATGCCGTGATCATGTGGGAGTTTTCAAAAAACTGGGAACTTTGGGCGGGTCAAACAAAACTACCTGGGAATGTGGAACGTGTAGTATCCTCAGCTAATCTACAGTTAATTGATCGTTCTTTATTAAATAGCCGTTTCAATATTGACCGAGATTTAGGAATACAGATTCGACATAAATCAAACTTAGGAGGCAACTTTTTAATGCGCGAAAAATTCGCCATATCTCAAGGCGAAGGTCGAAACGTGACTGAAGGAAATGAAGGTGGGCTACAATATACCAGTCGACTGGAGTTTTTACCTTTTGGAGCTTTTAAATCCAAAGGCGATTATAGCCAATCCGATCTAAAAAGAGAAGAGACCTCGAAATTAATGGTTGGGTTTACTTATAACTTTAATGAAAAAGCCGTTCGTGAGCGCGGTTTTGCAGGCGATTATATGATTAGAACCGATGACACTATTTTTGAAACTGACCAAACCACTATTTTTATTGATGCAATGTATAAGTACAATGGCATTTCGTTTATGGGAGAGTATGCAAAACGCACGGCAGATACTATCATAGCAACAGAAGCTGATGGCGTAACTCCAACGGGTGATATTGTATTGACAGGAAATGCGCTGAACTTACAGCTGGGATATTTGTTTAAGAATAACTTTGAAATAGCTGGACGCTTTACTTCACTTGAGTATGAATCTCTTACAAGAGCGCTGCCTTCCAAACAGTATACATTAGGGGTCAATAAATTTCTTGTGGGACATAAACTGAAAGTGCAAAGTGATGTGAGTTTTACACAATTAGATGGTGAGGAAGATAATATCACTTTCAGACTAGGATTCGATATTCATTTCTAAAAAACATAACATTAGCTTAACTTTACAAACCGAAAGTCTTAAGAAATTAGCTAAATAATACAAATTAAATTATGGAGAATATTTATTTATACATGATTATCGCTTTAGCCTTTTTGGCGATTGCAGATTTAGTCGTTGGAATTAGTAATGACGCTGTTAATTTTTTAAACTCAGCGATTGGTTCCAAAGCGATTTCGTTCAGAACCATTATGATAGTCGCCAGTATTGGTGTTGCCGTTGGAGCGATTTTTTCGAGTGGAATGATGGAAGTTGCCCGAAAAGGAATTTTTAATCCGGGTGAATTCATGTTTAATGAGATCATGATTATTTTCATGGCGGTTATGATTACAGATATCTTACTTCTCGATTTCTTTAACTCCTTAGGAATGCCAACCTCAACAACCGTATCAATTGTTTTTGAATTGTTAGGTGCTGCCGTTGCAATGGCCTTGATTAAAATTGGCGCTAGTGGTGGTGATTTTAGTGAAGTCGTTAACTATATAAATACCTCTAAAGCCTCTCAAATTATATTCGGTATACTCCTTTCGGTGATCGTTGCGTTCTCTATTGGAGCGCTTGTACAATGGGTGTCTCGTTTGCTCCTATCCTATAATTTTCAAAGAAAAGCAAATTGGGTAGGTGCTCTTTTTAGTGGTGTTGCATTAACTGCGATTACCTATTTTATCTTTATGAAAGGGCTTAAAGGGACGTCTTACGCCAAACAATCGTTCGATATTATCGGCGGTGGAACAATGAAAGATTTCTTGGAAACACAAGTTCTAACGATTGTATTGATTAGTTCGGTATTCTGGTCCTTATTGTCGTATGGCTTAATTGTGATTGCAAAAACAAATATTTATAAACTCATTATTATTGTTGGGACGTTTGCCTTAGCACTAGCATTTGCAGGAAATGATCTTGTAAACTTTATTGGTGTACCCGTAGCAGCCTATAATGCTTTCTTAGAATGGTCGGCATCAGGGATGATCGCATCGGAATTTCCTATGGATGTCTTGGCGTCAAAAGTTCCTACAAACAACTGGTTGTTGTTTGGCGCTGGAATGGTAATGGTTGTGACCTTGTGGTTTTCTACTAAGGCAAAAGATGTTGTAAAAACATCCTTAGACCTGTCTAATCAAGGGGATACAAAAGAACGGTTTCAACCCAATACACTATCGCGTGGTTTTGTTCGATTTGCAATGGGCGCTTCAAAATTATCGGCTTTAGTTTTACCAACGTCTTGGCAAAATAAAATTGAACAACAATTTGAACAACCTGTCATACAATTAACGAAAAATAAGGTACATGAATTGCCCGCTTTTGATTTGGTCAGAGCGGCTGTAAACCTTATGGTTGCTGCGGTATTAATATCCATAGCCACATCTTATAAATTACCGTTGTCTACAACCTATGTGACGTTTATGGTTGCAATGGGTACATCTTTGGCCGATAGAGCTTGGGGTGCAGAAAGTGCCGTGTATCGTGTAGCAGGAGTACTTAATGTTATTGGCGGATGGTTCTTTACAGCCTTTAGTGCATTTAGTGCAGCAGCTTTGGTTGCCTATTTACTAAACTTGAATCTTGAAGTCATGTTTCCAATCCTTCTTTTAACAGCAATCGCTTTGCTTATTAGAAGCTCAATTGTTCACAGAAAAAAGACACAAGAACTCGCGTCGGATGACCGTTTGAAAAAAACAGAAAGTAGCTCTGTTCAAGGGGTGATTTCTGAAAGTGCTGCAAATATTGCTAACGTTTTAAAGCGTGGAGAAAAAATCTATGCGAAAGCGTTTAGTGGACTTACGCAACAAGATTTAGATGCACTGAAAAAGAATAAAAAACAAATCGTTAAGCTCTCGGATGAAGTGGATGAGTTGAGAGATAATATCTTTTACTTCATTAAAAACTTGGATGAATCAAGTGTAGGGGCTAGTAATTTTTACATTCTTATCTTAGGTTACCTTCAGGACATGACACAATCATTGACCTATATTACTAAGGTAAGTCATAAGCATGTTCACAATAATCACAAAAAGCTAAAATTCAATCAGATTAAAGAATTGAGTCAAATCAATGATGCTATACAACAGTTATTTTCTGATGCTATTGTTGTATTTAAATCGCAATCTTTTGAAAAAATTGAATCTCTTATTAAACAGAAAAATGAGATTTCAGCCATTCTGAAATCTAATATTGAGACCCAAGTAAAACGCACTCGTACTGAAGAATCTAGTCCGAAAAATACAACGCTTTACTTTAGTTTATTATTGGAAACCAAAGACTTGTTAAATGCGACAACGGGTCTATTGGAAGAATACCACACCGAATATGATAGCAGTGTAAAGCCTGCTAAAGTCAGTGATGAGAGTGAATAATTAAGCTTTTTAATACAATACTGCATAAGCAAAAGCCTCTTAACAAACATTAAGAGGCTTTTGATTATGCTAAGATTACTAAAAAGTTGGTCCGGAACATCTAACGTTTGATTTCTTAAACTCGAGATAAAAACTAGCACCACCCAAGTTGAGCAGACCTAGTATAGATCTCCGTTAATTCAACCCTTACAAAAGGGACTCCTTTAACGGATAACACGATAGAAAATAGAGGTAAAATAAGTTGTAATTAATTGTATTTAATTGTATTTAATTGTATTTTAAAAGTTTAAATTTATACTTGAAATTTTAGTTACTATGTTTAAAATTGCTCTTTTACTACTTATCAACTTACAAAGTATTCCGGAGCTAATAAGAGACCAATATATTGCATTTCAAAAAGGCGAGTATTTTTACCTTGTTGACAGTGAAAAAATATACAAAACAAAAAATGGTATTTCCCCATTTTAATTTTGACTATATGAACATTAATAGCGAGACCTTTCTAATCTCAAAAGGAATTGGCTTGGTGTATTCTTTTGAAGATTACACATTTAAAAGTCTCGATCATTCTTTTGATCATAGAAATAAATACCAGTCCTCGCTATTTGAATTCAAAGAAGAAATTTATGCTTTTGGTGGGTATGGACTTTTTAATGATACAAATAATCTGATATATTTTGATAACGATGTTAAAGAATGGTTTGAATTTGATTATTTTTCGGCTGAAAACCATCCAGAACCTAGACGGTATGCAATTGCTGGTATAAAAGAATCTAGCTTGTATGTTTTTGGTGGTTTTCGTGAAAACATAGATAGTCAATTAAAAGTATCTACAAAATTTTTACATGATGTCTGGGTGTTAGATTTAAATTCGCATTCCTGGAAACAGCTTGGCAAAACGACTATCAGTGACTTACTTGAACCCGATTTAGAATTACGTTTTGTAAAGATAATCCCCTACAAAGGGAACCACTTAATCATGTCAAAACAAAATTGTTTACTCATAGATATCAAAAATAATAAAATTCAAAAGTTCGATGGTTTTAATTCTAAACTCGCATTTGGAGCATCGTCAATTTCATATAATCCAATGTCAAATCAATTTATGGTGGTTTCCAATAACCACATAAACGGGAAGGAGAAACCCGTTTTTTTCACTGAACAAGATTTTCTGTCTAACAATACAAAGACCTATGATTTGTTGACAGCAACAAAACCACTTTATAAATTTATTGCTTTTGGTGGTTTCATTTCGTTGATTGTAGTCTGTATCTTTTTGAGAAAGCCCGAAAAAACTAAAGATAAAATACTTAAGAATATAGATGCTATAAGGAAAGAACTAAACGAAAACGAAAACACTATTTTAGATGAATTATTAGAAGACTAAAAATGAGGGGCTTGAAAACCCCTACATTCTAAATTTCTATGAGCCCACTATGTCTTACGAATCGAAATCAAAAAAACTACGATCTAGTTTAAAAAACATGAATGAAGTCATTTCAAAAAATATTGGTTCAAAAAAAGATGTCATTGTTAAGGAAAATAGCAAGCACAACAAACGAATTCGAATCGTGAAAATAGCATAAAAATCAAATTAATTTTCTTCATCAAATAGTGTCACATATTAAAATCACAATTGTTTTAGTATATAGGATACCTTACGGTTTCCTATAATTTAAATTTTTATTACACTCCATTTTTCTAATTTTAGTCTCAACCAATTTAAACTTTTTTAGAAAATATGAACTTTAAACTCAAAATTGCAGGCGTTAATTTAACAATTTCTGGTACATTACTCTTGGTCTCTCACATTATTACTAGTCTGTCTGTTTTATATAATTGGCATCCTGAAAATATTATTTTAGCTACAGAAATTTCACTAGTGTTATTTATTGTTGGATTTATAATTTTAATTACTGTTGGCAGTAATTTAATTAAAGCTTCTGAATGATTTTAAATTCAGTGTTCCATGAATTACAAAAAATATAATATGACAGAAATCCCTTTTGATAACGTAATTAGTACTATTTATACATTATTAACCAACTAAAGTGTCCTCTACAAAAATTTTAGGGGTTTATTGCTGAAAAGATTAGTGAAAAAATAAACTAATCAAACCCATTAAACTTCAAGGTACTGATATGAACTCTTTGTTATAAAAAATTAATAGTATTAACAAGGGGTTATAAGAACAAAAAAACATAAAGATCTATAAAAAAAAAGCCTCCTAATGTACATTAGGAGGCTTTTGGTTTTAGCCATAAAGAGATTCTTAAAATTAAGACCCACACATCAGGCAATCATCGCCTTCGGCTTCTTTTGCTTGTTCTATCAATGCTTTCATTTCTTCTGGAGACATTGGCTCTACATCGACGGCGGTTTCTTGAGAAAATTTAGCAGCAGTATTGGCGGCCTTTTCTTGTTGTTTCTCCAAGACGGCGGTTTCCACAACTGGAGTTGCTGCAACGGCCTCAATCTCTACCGTTTCTGGCTGTGGTACTTCGGCCTTTTTATTATCTAAGGTGAATTTAATCGCATCCACAGCACTCTTTGTTCTTAAGTAGTACATTCCTGTTTTTAGTCCACTTTTCCAAGCATAAAAATGCATAGACGTTAGTTTGGCCATCGTAGCACCCTCCATAAATAAATTTAAAGATTGTGATTGATCAATAAAATACCCACGCTGACGTGACATGTCAATAATATCTTTCATGCTCAGTTCCCAAACTGTTTTATATAGGTCCTTAATATTTTGAGGAATTATATCTACATGCTGAATTGAGCCGTTAGCACGCATAATGTCTTGCTTTAAGCCTTCATTCCAAAGCCCTAGTTCAACGAGGTCTTCCAAAAGGTGTTTGTTGACCACAATAAATTCTCCAGACAATACACGACGGGTGTAGATGTTAGACGTATAGGGTTCAAAACATTCGTTGTTCCCAAGAATTTGAGAGGTACTTGCTGTGGGCATTGGCGCCACTAAAAGCGAATTACGCACGCCATTTTCTAGGACTTGCTCCCGCAGTTTACCCCAATCCCAAAGTCCGCTTAGGTCTTCATCTTTAATCCCCCATAGGTTGTGTTGGAATTTTCCTTCACTAATTGGAGAGCCTTCATAAGTTTGGTATGGCCCTTCTTCTGTCGCTTCTTCCATAGAGGCCGTAACTGCAGCATAATAAATTGTTTCAAAGATATCTTGATTCAATTGTTTGGCTTCATCACTTGTAAACGGCATTCTGAGTTTAATAAACGCATCTGCTAATCCTTGTACCCCAATCCCAATTGGACGGTGTCTCATGTTTGAGTTTTCAGCCTCTACTACAGGATAATAATTGCGGTCAATAACCTTGTTCAGGTTACGTGTAACACGTTTGGTAATTTTATATAACTCTTCATGATCGAATTTGCCATCTTTAATAAACATTGGCAACGCAATGGAAGCCAGGTTACAAACAGCTACTTCATCGGGTGAGGTATACTCGATAATTTCTGTACATAAATTTGATGAACGAATGGTTCCTAAGTTTTTTTGATTGGATTTACTGTTGGCGGCATCCTTATAGAGCATATAAGGGGTTCCCGTTTCAATCTGAGATTCAGTGATTTTCTCCCAAAGTTCTCTTGCTTTTATTGTTTTTCGGCCTTTACCGAGTTCTTCATATTTTAGGTAAAGCGTTTCAAATTCTTCACTATGAACATCTGGCAATCCAGGACATTCATTAGGACACATCAGGGTCCAAAACGAATCTTCTTGAACACGTTTCATAAATAAGTCTGGAATCCACATGGCGTAGAATAAATCTCTTGCGCGCATTTCTTCTTTACCGTGATTTTTCTTT
>JABAYZ010000133.1 GCA_018608735.1 Flavobacteriaceae bacterium
AATGAAAATATTAGCAAACGACGGAATTTCACAAAGTGGAATCGATGATTTAACTGCAGCAGGATTTGAAGTCCTTACTACCACTGTAGCACAAGAACAATTAGAAAACTTTATCAATACTGAAAATATTGTTGCACTCCTTGTGCGAAGTGCAACTACAGTAAGACAAGATCTTATAGATGCTTGCCCTAAGCTGAAAATCATTGGAAGAGGTGGTGTTGGAATGGACAACATTGATGTAGAATATGCTCGCGAAAAAGGGTTAAGCGTTATCAATACCCCTGCAGCTTCTTCGGAGTCGGTTGCAGAATTGGTATTTGCACACTTATTTTCTGGAGTTCGATTTTTGTATGACTCTAACAGAACCATGCCTTTAGAAGGCGATTCAAAATTCAAGAATCTAAAGAAAGCCTACGCCAAAGGTACTGAGTTACGTGGTAAAACTTTAGGGGTTATTGGATTTGGTAGAATTGGACAAGCGACTGCCAAAATGGCTTTAGGTCTTGGAATGAAAGTAATCGCTTTTGATCCGTTCTTAGAGAAAACAACCCTTTCTCTATCTTTTTATGATGGACAAACTATTGATTTTGAAATCAAAACCGTTTCTAAAGAAACCGTTTTAAAAGAAGCTGACTTTATTACTTTACACGTGCCAGCACAAAAAGAATTTGTGATTGGAGAAGCAGAATTAAACCTTATGAAAGACGGTTCTGCATTGATTAATGCTGCTCGTGGCGGTGTGGTCAACGAAGTTGCTCTTGTGGCAGCTCTTGAATCTAACAAATTAGCATTCGCTGGCTTAGATACTTTTGAAAACGAACCAACACCCGCAGTTCAAGTACTAATGAATCCAAAAATATCGTTGACACCACATATTGGTGCTGCTACAAATCAAGCACAAGATCGTATTGGTTCAGAATTAGCATCACAAATTATTTCTATATTGAAATAACTTTTCAATAAAAATTCAGATTATAAAAACCTTAACAATCCCGTTAAGGTTTTTTTTGTATATTTATTTTTTTAACCCCCTTAAAAAATCTATATGTCAGGAATTTTAGACCTACTGAATAGTGATATTGGAAAATCACTAATTAATGGCATGTCCGGCCACACAGGACAATCAAAATCAAAAACATCTAACTTACTTACCATGGCGCTCCCGGTGCTAATGCAAGCGATGAAACGAAATGCCAGTTCTAGTGAAGGTGCTTCAGGCATTATGGGTGCACTTCAAAAGCACGATGGAAGTATCTTAGACAATCTTGGCGGTTTATTTTCTGGTGGAAATATTAATGCTGTTTCAAAAGATGGTGGTAAAATTTTGGGCCATTTACTAGGAAATAAACAAGAAAATATTCAAAATGCATTAAGTCAAACATCTGGAATAGACGCTAGCTCCGTGGGCGAAACATTAAAAGTTGCAGCTCCTATTTTAATGGGGCTTTTAGGCAAACAACAACGTCAAAGCAATGTCATTTCATCCAGTGGATTACAAGACCTTCTTGGAGGCATGATAGGAAATAACGCAGCAGATCAAAACCAAAGTTTCTTAGAATCAATCCTTGATGCCGATGGTGATGGCTCTGTAATTGATGATATTGCTGGAATGGTTCTTGGTGGAAATAAAAGCAAAAGCGGCCTCGGCGGATTACTCGGAGGACTGTTTGGTAAAAAGTGATTTTTTATATTAAGATGTAGTATATTTGCTTCAAAATTTTGGAGCATGAAAACATTTAAAGCAGCGTGGGAAATTAAACAAAACTGGCAACTTTTGTTTCCGCTTATCGGACTCGGTTCTTTAGGATATAGCGCTTTCAAGATTAGCTCTTTACTCCCGTTTTCTGAACTTTACATCATACTTCCTGTTTCTATAGTCGTATTTTATGTCTTGTTAAAAATAGTATTGTTTGCCATTGGTAAATTAGAATCCAAATGGATTGTAAAACAACGTTGGGAACTCATTCGGATTTTTATCGTTTTTGCTATTACCGGCTCCTCCTCTGTACTTGTTGGGCGGCCAATTATTAAATGGCTAGGGATTACTCAAGATAACTTATACCCTTTATTGTATTGGATATTGTTCATTACAATCAGTCTGTTTTTCTATCAAGTTTTATTAATCTTAATTGGATGGGTTTTTGGTCAGTTTCAGTTTTTTTGGAGTTTTGAAAAGAAAATGCTTCGCCGTTTTGGTTTGGGACGCTTTTTTAATGATTAATCACTTTTTTCAGTACTCATCTTATCAAAATAGTAGCTGTAAATCCACATAATAGTAAAAGTAGGTATTACATCTAATACCGGAAGCGCTTCTTCGATAAAAACAATAACTCCAGCTATTTTTCCTTTTTTACCGTCATACAATTGCGTCATCAAATATCCTGATAATGGCGCCCATATTACATCAAAAAATGGAAATACAAAGGACACATATCCTAGCGCATCAAAACATAAACCAAGACCTAACTTCGAGTATTTTGATTTATTTTTTAAGGGCATAACAATCGAATTGAATTTGGATAACTCATTTATTTTAAAATAGATTTAAAATGTGTGCTAAGCTTTTTTATTTTGGGATCGATTAGATACGTACAATAGGGCTGCTCCCTATTTAAATCATAATAACTATTGTGATCGTCCTCGGCATCATAAAACACCTCCAAAGGCATTAATTCAGTGACAATTGGATCTTCAAAAATGTTAGAATCATTGAGAGCCTTCATGTATTGGTTTGCAGTTTCAAACTGTTCTTCATCTGTATAGAAGATTGCCGAACGGTATTGCGTGCCAACGTCATTCGCTTGACGGTTGAGCGTTGTCGGATCATGAGTTGCAAAAAATACTTCTAATAAATCGGCATAAGAAATCAACGTTTCATCATAATTCAAGCGAATCCCTTCTGTGTGTCCCGTGCGTCCTTGACAGACTTCGCGATAGGCTGGGTTTTTAATAAACCCACCTGTGTATCCAGATTTTACAGCTTCAACTCCTCTAATACGTTTAAATACAGCCTCGGTACACCAAAAACAACCTCCAGCAAAAACAGCACGTTTCATAACACTTACATTTAGACCTCAAAGTTAGTAAACAATTAATTAAAATTAGCTGGAAATATTGCACATAATAACTATAAAACCTAATTTCACATTATGATTATTGCAAAGCACATCCATAAATATTACGATCAACTTCATGTTCTCAAAGGCGTGAATTTAAATATTAAAAAAGGAGAGATTGTTTCTATTGTAGGGGCTTCAGGAGCAGGTAAAACAACTTTACTTCAGATTTTAGGCACCTTAGATAAGCACGCTAAAGACCCGCAAAGTCAATTGCACATCAATAGTACTGATATCGCTGCACTTTCTGCAAATGCTTTAGCTAAATTTAGAAACGAACATTTGGGGTTTATTTTTCAATTTCACCAATTACTTCCTGAATTTACTGCCCTTGAAAATGTTTGTATCCCCGCATTTATAAAAGGAACGTCCCAAAAAGAAGCGGAAACAAAAGCTAAAGAATTACTTCGTTTTTTAGGGTTAGACGACCGTATTAATCACAAGCCCAATGAACTTTCTGGTGGTGAGCAGCAACGCGTTGCTGTAGCACGAGCATTAATAAATAACCCTTCAGTAATTTTCGCCGATGAACCCTCTGGAAATTTAGACAGCGCATCTGCTGAGCAGCTGCATAATTTATTTTTTAAACTTAGAGATCGGTTTGGACAAACGTTTGTTATTGTGACTCATAATCATGAGTTGGCAGATATGGCAGATCGGAAAATTACCATGAGTGATGGTCTTGTAAAAACAAACTAGGGTGTCAAAATTACATGTTTCTGAGCTCAAAGAATTTCTGGATACTAAAGTGATTCAGTATAATACTCCCGATTTTATAGCTTCTGACCCTTTACAAATCCCACACCGGTATTCATTAAAAGAAGATATTGAAATTTCGGGATTCTTAACGGCCACGATTGCTTGGGGAAACCGAAAAAGCATTATCAACAATGCCAAACGATTGATGACTCTGATGGATCATGCACCTTATGATTTTGTGATGCAACATCAACCCAAAGATTTAGAGGCATTAAATTCTTTTGTCCATCGTACATTTAACGGTTTGGATTGTATTCAGTTTATGGAAAGTCTAAAGCATATCTATTCACATCATGGCGGTTTGGAAGGAGTGTTTAATAGCTATGCAGAGCCGGATAGTTTACAAATGGCTATTCATCATTTGAAGCAACATTTTTTTGAGATAGAGCATTTACAACGGACTCAAAAACACATTAGTGACCCATTAAAAAAATCGGCAGCAAAGCGTATAAATATGTTTTTAAGATGGATGGTACGCTCGAACGACACCAAGGTTGATTTTGGATTATGGACCAAGTTATCCCCTGCACAACTCTCCTGCCCTCTCGATGTGCATTCGGGAAATGTAGCGCGTAAACTAGGACTACTTAAGCGTAAACAGAATGATGCTAAGGCTTTGGCAGAGTTGGATGCTTCCCTTAGAACATTAGACCCTATAGACCCCGTGAAATATGATTTTGCATTGTTTGGATTGGGTGTGTTCGAGAAATTTTAGAACGAGAATTCTTTACCATCATCCGCTAGCAATACGTTTTTAAAGACGGTTAATGCTTCTGTTCTAAACCCTTCAATTCCATTGTATCGGGTTGAGTAATGCCCCAATATTAATTGTTTAACATTTGCTTTCAAAGCAATTGTAGCCGCTTGTTTGGCTGTAGAATGTTTTGTTTTAGCACATAAATAGTCATGATCTTCAAGAAAAGTAGATTCATGATACAATACATCTACATCTTTTATGAGCGGAATGATATCTTCTTTATAAGCCGTATCACTACAAAATGCATAGCTCTTAGGCTGATGCCCATCAAAAGTAACTTCTGCATTTGGTATTAAAGTACCGTCTTCATTAACCACATCATCGCCTTGTTTAAGTTTTCTAAAATAGGCTTTATCGATGTTTAATGCTTCAGCCTTAGTAATATCTAATTTCCGTTCAAAAGGTTTTTCTTTAAATAAAAACCCATTGGTATATACGCGATGATCTAATGGGATCGTTTCTACAGCAACTTTTTCATCTTCAAAAACGAGTTCGGAAGTTTTAGAGGTTAATACATGAAAAATCAACTTGAAATTTGTCCAAGAATCGGAGAGTTTCAACTGTAGAGTTATGATTTCTTTTAAGCCTTTTGGACCGTATATGTGCAAATCTGTTTCACGTGTTAGTAACCTAAATGTAGAAATTAGACCTACCAAACCAAAATAGTGATCACCGTGTAAATGCGAAATGAAAATATGTTTGATTTGATTAAATTTAATCTTATGACGTCTCAATTCAACTTGAGTCCCTTCGCCACAATCAATTAGAAACAAATGACCACGAGTTTCTAAAACTTGTGAGGTAGTATGTGCAATAATACGGGGGGTTGCACTATAACAACCAAGAATTGAAAGTTTCAAAAAAGTGTGTATTAAATTCCTAAATCGCGTTCTATGGTTTCCATTTCAATATAATCATAGGCTTCTTGAAGTGTAGGAACAACAATAAAATCATCTTCAAAATTATCTTGATTTAATTGCGTACTAACTACTATGAAGGAATGATTGAGTTGACGGTGTTTTTTAGATAACGCTATCAAGCTGTCCATAAATTCAGGGGATGAATCTTTAAGATGTATGATAATATCGTCGTCTTTGTAGCGCTCGTAAAGTACTGAGAATTTAGCTGAAAATTCTGATATACTTGTTTTTTCTTGAGTAATAATTACTATGGAATTATGCTGGTCTATGGTCATAATTATGGTTTTATTTTTGAAGCTAAAAGATACATTACGGCCATACGAATAGCTACTCCATTTTCAACTTGATTTAAGATGATAGCTTGATTAGAATCGGC
The DNA here is from genome assembly GCA_018608735.1 of Flavobacteriaceae bacterium. GTDB lineage: Bacteria > Bacteroidota > Bacteroidia > Flavobacteriales > Flavobacteriaceae > Hel1-33-131. Next base: position 5,929 of record JABAYZ010000133.1, read on the forward strand.
AACTTCACTCGTAATCTCTACGCCTCTGTTGATCGGTCCTGGATGCATGATCGTAATTTCTTTATCTAAAGCATCTAAAACCTTTTTAGAAACTCCATATTGCTGTGTATATTCTCTGGTTGTTGGAAAATAACTAATATCCATTCGCTCATTTTGTACGCGTAACATATTGGCCACATCACACCAGTTTAGGGCTTTGTGTAGATTTGTTTCAACTTTGACTCCAAGTTTGTTTATGTATTTTGGGATCAATGTTTTTGGTCCACAAACCATGACTTCAGCACCTTGTAATTGCAAGGCAAAAATGTTTGACAGGGCTACTCTACTGTGTAAAATATCTCCAACAATGACAATTTTTTTACCTTTTACTTCACCGTATTTCTCACGAATAGAATAGGTGTCTAGTAGGGCTTGTGTTGGATGTTCGTGGGCACCATCGCCCGCATTTATAATTTGAGCACCTACATGTTTCGATAAAAATGACGCTGCTCCAGGGTTAGGATGACGCATTACTACCATATCTACTTTCATAGATAGAATATTGTTGACGGTATCAATAAGTGTTTCTCCTTTTTTTACTGAGGATTGTCCAGATGAGAAATTAATCACATCGGCAGACAACCGTTTTTGAGCCAATTCAAAAGATAACTTTGTACGTGTTGAATTTTCAAAAAACAGGTTTGCAATTGTAATATCTCTAAGGGATGGCACTTTTTTTATGGGACGATTAATCACTTTTTTAAAATGATCGGCAGTGTCAAAAATAAGGTTAATATCATCGTTGTTGAGATATTTAATTCCTAATAAATGATCTACACTCAGTTCGCTCATAGTTTAATTTTTTATCAAATAAACGGCATCTTCGCCACTAGTTTCTTTCCAGTTTACCAATACTTTTTCATCATTAATAGCATCTACTTGTCGACCACGATAATCGGGTTGAATTGGTAAATGTCTACTAAAGCGGCGGTCTATAAGAGTCAAAAGTTCAATTTCTCTAGGGCGTCCAAAGGATTGAATAGCGGTTAACGCAGCGCGAATACTTCGTCCTGTATATAATACATCGTCGATAAAAACAACGCGTTTATCTTCAATTAAAAAATCAATTTCGGTAGAATTAGCTTCGAGAACTTTGGTAGAACGTCGGAAATCGTCTCTATAAAATGTAATATCTAAAAGCCCTAATTGTACATCGGGAAGGTTATATTCTTCCAACAGAAGTTTTTTTATACGTTCTGCCAAATAGATCCCTCTTGGTTGTAGGCCAATTAAAACAGTATTGTAAAAATCGGTATGTTTTTCAATGAGTTGACAAGCCAATCGATGTAGAATGATGTTTACTTCCTTATTGTTAAGTAAAACTTTTGGACTCATAGTTGTTCAACGTATTCGAAGTACAAAGGTAATGAAAAAATTAAAATAACGTCATTGGTTGCGAATTTAATAACCAATACTTACTAGGGGTAAAGTTATTATTTTAAAAACGTTATGCTATAGGGATAAATTGGGGGCAATTCATTACTTGCTCTTAAGGCATTTTTAATAGGATATACAATGGATAAAATTAGAATCACAACTAATCCTAATACGCCTACTCCAATTAGAATTAAAGGAATGCAAATAAAACTATAAATTAACATGCTAAATTGAAAGTTAAGAATCTGTTTTCCATGTGTGTCCAAATCTTTTATTTTTTCCTTTTGAGTAACCCATATAATAAGAGGAATTAAGATGCTCCCAAAAGCGAGCAAAGTTGTCGCGAGTTGAGAAAGATGCAGAAGGACGATAATTTGATTGTCTTGTTTCATTATTAGAGCGTTTATCTATAGGACTCCACAACAGCTGATATGTTACACCCTAAGAAGATATCTCTTTCAAAATAATAACAAAAGCCATCAAAATCATAAAGCGAGAAAAATTTGTTTTTAAGGTTGATTCACGCACATAGTTTGAGATATAAGTACCCACAAAAATTCCTAAAATGGATAGCGTTGTAAAAATAACTAGGAAGCCCCATTTGATATCTATCAACGATAAATCAGCACTAAATCCAATAAGTGAATTAAATGTGATGATAATCATAGAGGTTGCAACCGCTTGTTTAACAGTAAGTCTTGCAAATAGCACTAGTGCAGGTACTATTATAAAACCGCCTCCAGCACCTACTAAACCCGTAAGTAAACCAACGCCTAATCCGATAAATACTAATAGGCTATATTTTTTTGGGGGGTTTAAATTTTGAGGAATATCCGTCTTTGGTTTCTTCATCATAAAAACAGCTGATAACAAAATTATGACACTAAATAACAACATTAACGCCATCTCTTTAGTTAGTACAAAACTTTGTATTGACAGTAAAATATCTGGAAGGTTTGGTATTATAAAACGACGCGTTAGAAAAACAGATATGAGCGCTGGAAAGATGAATATGAAAGCTGTTTTATATTCAATTAATTGTTTTTTAATGTTTATAAGCGTTCCAATTGCTGACGAAAACCCAACCACAAACATGGAATAACTCGTAGCTATAACTGGATTTAATTTAAATAAATAGACGAATATGGGAACGGCCAAAATAGAACCTCCTCCTCCAAATAACCCGATAATGATCCCTGTCAAAAAAGCACCAAAATAGCCACTAAATTCTAAATAGCTCATGGGTGCAAATTCAAGGCATTATAAAGAACTTCAATAGGGTGTAGGGCTGTTTTATTTACTCCGTCTTTTATTTGATGTCGACAACTTGTTCCTGATGCTGATACAATTGATGTTGTATCTAACGTTCTCAATGCAGGAAATAAGCGGTCCTCACCTATTTGCTGACTCAACGCATAGTGTTCTTTTTCATAACCAAATGACCCCGCCATTCCACAACATCCAGAATCAATAGCATGCACTTTAAAATTAGAAGGCATCCCCAGAACTTTTAGAGCAAACGAATTCGAAGACAATGCTTTTTGATGGCAATGTCCATGATAATAAACTGTTTTTGGTTTTGTGGTGAATTTAGAAATATCAATTTTATTTGCATTCAGTTCGTTAGCTAGAAATTCCTCTATCGTAAATACATATTGAGCTAAATTTACAGCAGTGGGTTTTAATGGCGCATCCACAAGGTTAGGATATTCATCTCTGAACCCTAAAATAGCAGAAGGCTCTATTCCAACTAAAGGGATGTCTTTGGAAATTAAAGAACTAAACGTATTTACATTATCTGTTGCAATGGTTTTTGCTTCCTCTAAAAATCCTTTTGAGATATATGCACGAGCACTTTCATGATGATCAGGCATGAGAACTTCATACCCTAATTGATTTAATAAATGTACTGTTTTTTTACCAATTTCAATATCGTAATGATTGGTATATTCATCACAAAAGAGATGTACACTTCTCTTATATTTATTTTGTTTATGGGTGGCAAACCACTGTCTTAACGTTGTTGAATGTAAGCTTGGAAGTGATCGACTTGGATGAATTCCTAAGAGCGATTTAAACCATGGTTTATTTCCGAAAAAATTATAGACACCCGAAAAATGACGGCTCATAGAGTTGATCTTTGAATTATGAGCAATAAGTTTGGTTCGCAGTGATACCGGATTGGTTTTTTGATACTGATACAAAAATTCTGCTTTCAAACTTGACATATCTACATTCGATGGACATTCGGATTTGCAAGCCTTACACGACACACATAGATCCATCGCTTCTTTAATTTCGGGATGATCAAAAGAGTTTTCTTTGGTGTTTTGAGTTAAAAATTCTCGCAATACATTTGCACGTCCCCGCGTAGAATCTTTTTCATCCATCGTAGCTCTATAGCTAGGGCACATGGTACCTCCCGCAAAACTCAATTTTCGACAATCGCCTGAACCGTTACATTTTTCAACGGTGTTTAAAATCCCACCTGTTGAATCAAAATTATATAGTGTTTCTACTTTTGAAATGGGTGTATCTGCTTCATAGCGCAGTGCTGCATCCATAGGAACTGGATTTACAATTTTTCCAGGGTTAAATACTACTGATGGATCCCAAGTCGATTTAATCCGTTTTAGGAGTTGATAGTTGTCTTCACCCAAAACCAACGAAATAAATTCCGATCGGACGCGCCCATCGCCATGTTCGCCACTGAGGGCACCATTGTAGGATTTCACCAACTTAGCAGAAGCCTCACTTATGGCTCGAAATAATGCAACATCTGAAGATGATTTTAAATTTAAAATTGGTCTTAGATGTAACTCTCCTGCCCCCGCATGTGCATAGTACACTGCTTTTTGATGGTAGGACTTCATAAGTGCCGTAAAAGCTTCAATATAGAGCGGTAAATCTTCCAAGGCAACGGCCGTATCTTCAATACAGGCAACGGCTTTGGCATCACCAGGAATATTTGCTAAAAGCCCCAAGCCTGCCTTTCGTAATTCCCATATTTTTTCGCAATCATCACCTTCCACTAACTTATAGGCATAACCCAATTGAGCCGTTTTAAGGTTCGTTTCCAATGCCTTAGCTTGATCTTTGGATTCCGCTAAAGTATCGCCTCTAAATTCCACCATAAGGATCGCTTCAGGGTCGCCTTCTACAAAAAATCTATTTTTTTGCTGATTGCTATTTTCTTTGGTACAATCCAAAATGGTTTTATCCATCAATTCACAAGCCGTAGGAGTTTGTTTCATAGCGACTAAAGTGGCTTGAAGGCTTTCTGTTATAGAACTGAAATGCGCGTTTAAAACCACTTGAAAGGGTTTTGGTAAGGGCACGATTTGTAGTTTTAATTCTGTGGTAAACGCTAAAGTCCCTTCAGATCCACACAGTAATTTTGAGAAATTAAAATCTTCTTTAGATTCCTCAAATACATTGGTTTGCATCAAGGCATCAACAGCATAACCGGTATTGCGACGTGTAATGGATGCTTTTGGATAGCCAGATTCTATTTGGGATCGAATAACTGGGTTATCAAGTTCTGAATAAATATGTTTATAAAGTGACGCTTCTAAAGAAGTCCCCTTCGTTTTTAAATTAAATTCGTCTTTGGTCAATGATGAAAATTCAACGGCACTTCCATCGCTTAAAATAGCTTTGACTGCTAAAGTATGATCGCGAGTAGACCCATATACAATAGAAGTTGAACCACAAGAATTATTCCCAACCATCCCTCCCATCGTACAACGATTGGCAGTGGAAGTGTTAGGTCCAAAAAAGAAACCATAAGGTTTCAAAAATGCATTCAAATGATCTCGAACCACACCAGGTTGTACACGCACCCATTGTTCTTGGGTATTGATTTCTAAGATGTCGTTCATGTATTTAGACACATCTACGACAATTCCATCGCCCACACATTGACCAGCTAAAGACGTTCCGGCAGCACGTGGAATAATTGATAACTTATTTGAACGTGCAAATTCAATCAAGCGTTTGATATCTTCTGTCGTTTTGGGAATGGCCACTGCATAGGGCAACTCTCGATACACAGAGGCATCGGTAGCATACAAAGTTTTCACAAGAGCACTGTCATAAAGTTCTCCTGAAAGTTGTTGTTTTAAAGATGTGAGATGTGTTTGCAATAAAATTAAATATAGAAAGTTTAAAGATATGAAAACGGATGCTTTTAATGGTAAAAATGAAAATAAAAGTGACGCCTATAAATTTGGAACACTTATTGAACACTTAATTTTATATTTAACACTTCACAAGAAAGTTAACAATCAAATCAATATCTTTACAACTTAAGAAATGCCAATTTTTTTTATGAATCGAAGTTTTATAGTGTTACTGTTATTTGTTGGACTACAACAAGCCGTGTATGCGCAGCTAGACAACAACCAAGAAACGTTTCGAATCAAAGCTTTAGCCTTAGAACGCAATCCGTTGACCGATCAATTTCCTTTGACCATCTCGCCTATTAAAGGGCTGACCGATAAAGGATTTGAAATTACCATGGGCATCCAACCAATTGATGGCTTTGCAAAGAAAAAATACGGCATCACCCAAACGCGTGATGTGGTGGATCCGACTTGGGAAATTAAAGAAGAGTTTATAGGAAGTGCGCAAAATAATTTTAACTTAGAAAGCGATTACTTTTTTGAGGATATTAAAACTAAATCTAAGTACATTCGTATTATATGTATAGATTATAGCGAACAAGACGGTGATCGTATTAAATTAATGTTCAATAAAGCTATCATGAACCCAAATATCACCCTTACAAACTCAGGCTATATTGTTGATGTCGAATTAAAAACAGGCTTAAATCTTATTGAATTCATTGCTCTTAATGAAGGGAGTTCCAAGCCTAATACCGCTCAGCTAAAAATTTATAACGAGGATGAGATCCTAATAGAATCAGGACAATGGTATTTATCGGCTGGCTATAAAGCAAGTTTGATTGTATTGAGGGAGAGTTTTTGAGAGAAAGAATCAAATGACTACTATATTACTTCCAAATTAATAGTTTGAAATTTTATTCAAAACTATTTAAAAATTAAATAGTTTTTTTAAATTAGAAAAATTTTATCCCCTAAAATCAACACAATGAAACCTATTATTTCTGTATTCTTATTATTTCTAGTTCAATTTTGTATTGCTCAAGACGACGGACCACACAAAACCTATCATGACAATGGTCAGATCGAAACTATTGGTCAGCATAAAAATGGTGTAAGAGTTGGGAAATGGAAAGATTTTTACCCAAATGGCAATCTTCGGGAAGAATACAGTTTTACTAATGATAATAAAAATAAAGAAACCAAATGCTATTTTAAAAATGGTTCTCTAAGTTTTGAATTATCTAAAATAGACGGATTGTATTTACAAAAAAAATATTATGAATCTGGAGAACTAAGGTTTGAAAATCAATTAGAAAACGGCTATTTTAAAGAGTATTATAAAAATGGTATTGTTAAAATATCTTCCAATTACAGGGATTGGCAACTACATGGTAAATGGATTAAATATTTCCCTAATGGCTCTATAGAATGGGAAGTTGAATATTACAATGGTTTTAAACATGGCTTCTACAAGCAGTACCATACAAACAATCAACTTAAATTGATTGGAAAATTAATAAAAGGCAAAAAAGAAGGAGAAGAATCACAATATTATGAAAACGGACAGTTGGAATGGATTGGAGAATTCAAAGCCAATATACCTATAAAAAAGTGGAAACATTTTGATGTTAATGGTACTGAAATTGAATCCATTAAGTTTAAAAATGGGAAAAATAAAAACGGAGACCATCTAATCGATATCCCTTATGGCCATTTTGAGAAAGCTCCAACCTATCCAGGATGCGAAAACTATGAGAGACAAAAAGACTCTAGAAAATGTATGAGTATTAAAATTAGTGAATTTGTCAAAAAAAAATTTAATGAATCCGCCATTAAGGGTACTTCATTCTATGGCAACCAAAAAATTCATGTAATTTTTAAAATAAACAAAGTAGGTAAAGTGACAGAAGTGAAAGCTAGAGCGGCTCATCCACTTTTTGAGGCAGAAGCGGTTCGGATAATTCGTCAATTACCTTTGATGATACCTGGTGAACAGTTTGGAAAAACTGTTATTGTTCCATATTCACTACCAATAACTTTTTTCATACAAAAACCCTACATCAAAAAACCCTAAATCCTCACATCAAATGCTGCAAATTCACTTCATTGGTTGATTTACTTTGAGACAGTGCTACATAACTT
>JABAYZ010000034.1 GCA_018608735.1 Flavobacteriaceae bacterium
GTTAAACCTAGTGGCTTGTTTTTTGAAATAATCGAATTCAACTTAAGGGGTCGAGCTCGAGATTTGTAATAATTTACCGTTATAAAATTGCTGACTATTTTTGGCGAATTCAAAAATATAAGCAGCCATTTGTGCTGCAGTTGTTGGGGCTTCATACCCTGGAAAGGCTTCAGCAAGCATTTCGGTTTGTACCGCTCCCAAAGCTAAGACATTAAAAGAGGGGCCTGTTTCTTTATATTCCTCCGCAAGCAGCTCAGTTAATGTAATGACCGCGCCTTTACTAGAACTATAGGCCGACAATCCTGGGAATTTCACTGACCCTTGTACGCCACCCATTGAACTGACCGTAACCACATGACCTTTTGCAGGCATAAACGGAATTATACGTCGAGTGAGTTCTGCTACACCAAAAACATTGGTGTTATAGACCTGTTGAAAGTCTTCAAAAGTAGTGTCTGCAAAAGGCTTGTTTAAAAGCACTCCAGCATTGTTTATTAGAATATCGACATGTGCCCATTCTTTTTTTACAAAAGCTTCTACACGATCGTAATCTTCTGATTTACTCAAATCAAATGATAAGGCGGTAATGTTGTCAAAATTTAAGTTAGAAACAGGGTTTGCATTCCTAGACAATGCTAAAACGTGGTAGCCAGCATTGGCAAAAAGATGGACAAGTTCAAATCCGATACCACGGCTTGTTCCAGTAATTATAACTGTTTTATTTGGTGTCATACATTTGTATTTCTTTGGAATCGGTGTTGCAAATTTGCACGATCCCAGGGATTAGTTTATTAATAGTGGCCGCCATAAAAACGAAATCTAATTGGTCAATTTCATCGTCCACGTGGTGATAAAAATTAAAATTAGTCAAATCACAAGAAGAAATGGTATGACAGGGCACTTTAAATTCTTTGTAAAACGAAAAATTATCGGAACGCTTGAAAAGGTTATACTTTTTTGCAACATCAGAAATCCCAACTAGATTTGAATTGGTATAGGTATTGATTTTATTTCCTAAATCTGATAATTCATAACCGGTTAGAAAAACCTCATAGTCCCGATCTGTGAAGGGCACACCAATCATTTCAAAATTGAGCATCGTATATAAATCAACGTTTTGTATTTTTAATTTTTTCGCCAAGGCTTTTGAGCCTAACAATCCTTTTTCTTCGCCTGAAAATAGAGCGACTATAACGGATCGTTTGTTGGTTCCCAATTGTGTTAAACGGTTGGCAATGGCCAATACAGTTGCGGTACCTGAAGCATTGTCATTAGCACCATTGGCTATGGAGTCGTTTGCAACTTTTTTATCAAATCCTATATGGTCATAATGCGCGCCCAACAGCAGCACTTCATCTTTTAATTTAGGATCGCTACCTTCGATATAACCCACAACATTGACACCCTTGTAGCCTTTAGATTCAAAGGCATCGAAATAGGTATCGAAATAGGGTTTGATGCCAGCTTCTATAAATTTTGACTGAATAAATTGTGCAGCTATACGTTCACTTTCTGTGGCAGTTTCGCGCCCTTTGAGGGCATCTGAACTTAGGAAATCAACAGTCGCATATAGGTCTTGAGGCTTAACGTCTTTATGCTGTTGGGCAGTACTAAATTGAACAAAAAGACTGGCTAAAAGTAGGGTTTTGAGTTTCATAAGTTTAGGAATATATTAGTTTGTATAGCAAAGATACTAAAGTCCGTCCTAAACACTATTTAGTACTTTCTATTTATGTTAAGTTTTAATGTAGATAGCCCGTAAAAAATAGACATTAAGATAATGATAAATAACTCAAACCATAACAGATAGTATGGCCACACGCCGATGATCAAAGGATTATTGACTTGTGGTGGTTCTGCTAAATACATATAATTTGAGCCTAAATAAAAGTTGAAAGGCATGATGATTACCAACAATATATTCAGAATACAAAAAGATTTAAGTACTGAATATTTGGAAGGTCTGATGTTTAAGTTCTGAAGCATGTATATAGGCAATAAAAAAATCAACACATGTCTTACATAATATTCTAAGTACGCAAAATTACTGCCATCAAACCCGTTCATTTGTGGGGTTAGCACGGACATGATGCCGCCGACAACTCCTGTGTAAAACACAAAATCAAATAGCCCTTGTTTGCGTTTCAAAAATGGTAGAAAAGAACAGATTAACCCCGATATCCCACACAGATGAAGTGGCAGGTCGGTGATGATATTCCAGTGTCCATTTAGGGCTGTGCGTAAGGGTGTGACTATTGAGGTGAAAAATAAAATAACCCCCATAAGGTAGGTGATTCTAACATTGTTTTGACGGGACAAAAAACGCCCTAGTCCTAAGATGAAAATAATGACAACTAATACAGCACAATTATTTACGATCCATTCATCGGACATAAATTTGATCGTATAGTTGGGGAACGTTTGATTGGTTAAAAACATCAAGGCGTCAAATGTTGGTTAATTATAAATTTAAAAAAATAAAGATACATAATTAAAAGATATTAGTATTTTTGTCTTCCTAATTACAAAAAGGGTCATTAACTCAGTTGGTTCAGAGTGTTACCTTGACAGGGTAGAAGTCACTGGTTCGAATCCAGTATGACCCACAAAAAAACCATTCAAATTTGAGTGGTTTTTTTTTAAAATGAAAAATTAAGGTTAATTAGACCGAGGCTTTTGATTCCTGAACTAAAAACTTCATTGCTATTATCTACTGGGCTTCCATCATAGTCTTTTATAGTTTCAAGTTTAAAAAACAGTCCAGGTTCAGTTGAGATTGAAAAGTGCTTTCCTACTACAAATTCGATTCTGAAAAAAGGAATTAATGAGGATTCATAATTTTTTCTTTCTGCTTGATAACTATCTGAATAATTAAAAGCTAAATCGAGTCCGTAGAAAAACTTCCACTTGTTTGAACTCGTTTTTAAAGTAAAATCTATCCCTGGCTTAACGCCAATAGTAAACTGATTATCCTCCTCAAAAAAATATTTTAATCCAATACGAAGTTGTTTATTTTCAGAAACTAACCTTCTGTAACTGAGATTGTACTCATTTGAATTTGAAGAAAATACCGCAGGAATTATATCATCTGCATTGAGGGATAATTGATTTTTTAATTCATCTTGAGCATACAATTGATTGCCATAACTTAAAACTCCAATAACAATCAAAATAAAACTATAGGACCTATTATTCATCATCTAATCTATCAACATAGCGTGCAAAAATTCCCTCTAGGGTTTGAACAAATTCTTCACCATCTGGTCCGATGCCTATAAAGTTTTCAATATTTACGGAGGTGCCATCAATAAAATTCATGTGAATAGAATAATCTTCATCCGCACCTTCCTGTAGCACAACCTCTCCTAATAGAACATCACTTTCAAACACCATTACATCAACAAAATTATTAATTTGAATGGTTGTTGGGTCGTCTAGTGCAAATAAGTACTCGGCATCAATATCAAATTCTACTTTCATGGAATTAGTAGTAAAACTTCCCGAAATATAATCGATATCTGTATCTTCTAAGTTTTCATAATCTGTAGATAATAATTTTACCGAAGCTTCTAGCTGATTCACACAGCCATTTTCACCGCTATTTAGAGCGTATCCTATAGTGAATAAATCATCATTGATTTTATCAATAGAAAACTCATGGGTAAATGGATTCATATAGATGTTGAAGTTCACATCATTTGGAATTGGAATTTCACCAGACATTGTGTAGCTCACATTTTCAATATTGAAAGCAAGCATCCTTTGGTCATTGTGAGTCATCTCTATGCTTAAGCTTGTTGGGATATATATGGGATCCTCTATGTCCAGGAGTTCCTCTGTGGCGCCAGAAACAGTAATAGAGGTGTCATTAGAACTGGAATTTGTAAACATTGGGAACACCATTTTCATGGCCGAATTTGATGCCTGTGTAGTCCAAGTTCCTAGCTGACTATTATAGGAGTAGGTTCCAAAATAATTTTGAAGATTGAAAGGCTCATTTGGGTAATCGGAGTCAATGAGCGGCTGATAGTTGGGGATGTTTTCTATGGCCTCGATCATCGTTTCATGAAAATCTGTTGTGTCTCCATCTGCATTGTCATAAATATCAATTAACAAGTTAGAAAAATCTCCTGTCTCAAGAACTTCAAGGCAATTCATAAGCATATCAACACTGTTTTCTACTAGTACTTGATCTTCTTCAGCAGTATTTTGAGATTCTGGAGTTGTTGGATCGTCAACAGGCTCGTTTTTACATGAAAATGCAGAAAGAATCATTAACAAGTACATATATTTTTTCATGATCAAAAAGTATAATTTATTTGCAGCAAATATACGATAAATTTACAGTATTATAAATACTATGAACTATAGGACATTTAGCTAAATCAGTTCCAGAACCCGTTCCAAAGCCATGCCTCGCGATCCTTTTATTAAGATGCTCGTATTTAAAATAACTGTTTTCTTTAAATGCACTTGAAGGTCTTGAAAGGTTTCAAAAAATAGGAGGTTTGGATGCTCTATTTTTTGATCAAAAAAATGAGACCCCACAAAATAAAAACTACACTCCTTGGTTGAAATTGCTTGGTTTACGACTGCCAAATGTTCTTTAGCGCTCGTGGCTCCCAACTCAAACATATCTCCAAGAATGGCGAGTTTGTTTTGATTTTGAATGCCTTTAAAGTTTTCCAACGCAACTTCCATGCTGCTTGGGTTGGCATTATAGGCATCTAATACTATTTCATTGGATTTTTTTTTAATGATTTGGGATCGGTTATTTGCCGGCACATAGGCTTCAATTCCCTTTTTGAGCTGTAAGGGGGTGAGCTTATAATAGGTTCCAATAGCTAAAGCCGCTGCAATGTTATGAAAATTATAAATTCCCACAAGATGGGTTTGAATTTCTATAGTATTAAGCGATACACTCAGAAATGGATGTGTAGCTGTTAGCTTCACATTCACAGCTGTTTTTAGAGATTCCGAAAACGTATAAACGTTGGCATATGCCCCGACTTGAACGACTTGTTTTGCATCCTCAGAATTTAAAATAATTAATCCTGAATTGGCTTTTAAATAATCATACAATTCACTTTTGGCTTTTAGGACGCCTTCTTCTGATCCAAAGCCTTCTAAATGGGCTTTTCCAAAATTAGTAATATAGCCGATGTTTGGTTGAGCAATTTCACAAAGCCTGGCAATTTCTTTGGCATGATTTGCGCCCATTTCTACAATGCCAATTTCGGTGTTGGCTGTCATGCCTAAAAGGGATAAGGGTACTCCTATATGGTTGTTGAGATTACCAACGGTTGCTACGGTTTTGAAGTGTGGTTTCAATACGGCATGGATTAACTCTTTAGTGGTCGTTTTTCCGTTACTGCCTGTCAAAGCAATTATGGGTAGCCCAAGATATTTTCTATGAAAGTTAGCGAGCGCTTGCAAGGTTTCCAAGACGTTATCAACCAAAATAAAACGTTCATTTGTAGGGTTTACAACCTCATCAATCACTATATATTTTGCACCGCTTTCGAGCGCTTGATGTGCAAAGGTGTTTCCGTTAAAATTAGCGCCTTTAAGGGCGAAAAATAAGGCGTTTTTCGCGATGTTTCTCGTATCTGTAGACACTCCTGAAGATTCTAAAAACAGTTGATGTATTTGCTCTAATTCCATAACTTAAAAGTAATAAAAAAGTCCTAACAATTAAAATTGATAGGACTTAATATTTTACAAGATCAACTAATTAGTTTTTCGTTTTCTTTTTTGAGAGTGATTTAGACCCTACTCTAGACATTGCACATCTAAATCCAATATAGTCTGTTGCCATATCTTCTGGGTAGTAACGTCGTTGTGCTGGATCGAGCCAGTATTCTCTATCTTTCCAAGAACCTCCTTTATAAACTCTGACTTCATCGTTGACTAGTGATGTTCTCGCGTCTGATGTATCATATTCTCTCAACATGCCTAAACTATCCGCAGTTACACTATGGTCAGGAGAGTTATACATTTGTCGTGTAACGGCCTCATTTTCGGAGTCCTCCTCTTCAAAATCATCAAAGAATCTTGACGATTGTTCATCACCATCACGGTAATTACGGTTATCACTTTCATCAAAATTTACACGGAGATACGTTTCATCTTCATCAACGGCTACTTGAGCAATTTGCCCTGGAAGCCCTTTGGCAATAACTTTTCCATTTGAAAGTGTATCAAATTGAATTTCATCCACACCAATAATTTTTACACTCCCATCGTCACCAATGGCATTTTTTGTATAAACATTACCTCTATAGTACCCAAAATCACTAAAATCATCATCTACAATTGGTCTGTAGACATCCGCAACCCATTCGGCAACGTTACCTGCCATATCATAAATCCCGAAATCATTTGGTTCGTAAGACATCACTTCGTTTGTAATATCGGCGCCGTCGTCAGACCATCCTGCGATTCCGCCATAATCTCCTTTTCCTTGTTTGAAGTTTGCTAATTGATCGCCTCTAGTTTTGCGGTTTCCAGAACGGGAATATTGTCCATCCCAAGGGTATTTTTTTCGACCTCTATAAACGTTGTACGTTCTAAGCTCTGTGAGCCCAAGAGCAGCGTATTCCCACTCTGCTTCTGTTGGTAGACGGTATTTTAGTGGAATTGCTCCCGTTTCACGAGTCGCATATATGTGGGTTGAATCTTTTTCAATTTTAGACCTTCTTTTATTAGGAATAGTGATAGAATCATTACCGCCGTACGCTTTAGTAGGAGCGTTTATATAGGTGTCTATATTAAAGTTACTGTCCGCAGAGGTGTGTGTAATATGAGAATCTTTTTCAAGGTACCCTTCTTTTTGTAAGCCCATTTCGGCAACTCTATCGGTTCTCCATTTGGCATATTCGACAGCTTGCATCCAACTCACACCAACAACAGGATAATTTCTGTAGGCTGGGTGGCGCAGGTAATTTTCGACCATCATTTCACTAAGTCCTAAACGGTTTCTCCAAACTAAAGTGTCTGGCACAGCACCATTGTAAATGGATTTAAATTTAGGGTTATTTGGTGGATATACCCGCTTAATCCAATCTAAATACTCCAAATACATCATATTAGTAACCTCCGTTTCATCCATGTAAAAAGATTGAACATGTTGTTGGTTTGGAGAGTTGTTCCAATCGTGCATAACGTCGTCTTGCACTTTACCCATCGTAAAAGTACCACCTTCGACAAAGACTAAGCCTGGTGCCGTTTCTTGTTCTTTGAAATTTGTATTGTACTGAAACCCGCCTTCTTTGGCATTAATCTGCCAGCCGGTGCCCCGAGAAGAATTTCCTGAACTTGACGATTTGTTACACCCTGTTAGAGATGCTGACAACGCTAGCAGTAGTAGTAACCTTAATGTTATGATGTTTTTCATACTCAACTTATAATTGGTAAAACACAATTGAATTTAGTCTCGCAATATACTAAATATAGATTATTATGCAATAAAAAAACGGTGTGATTTATTGTGTTTTTTAGATTTATTTATTTGGATTACTTTGGTTTAAAACGCTTAATTTTATGATTTATTATTGTAATTTTGAAATTAGCTTTTATTTATTGATACTAATGATCAAAACATTGCGTTTCTCTATTATGAAAAGACTGTTATTCTGTACGGTATTGTTTTGTTTTTTTACAGGAACATCTCAAACTCAAAGCTTTGACATTAATTGGGAGGAACCTACCCAATTAAGCACAAGTGAACGCACTATTGAACTCCCTTATTTTAGCTCAGAAAACTACAATTTTTCTTTTTCTGAAGGCATCACGTTTTCTGCACAATGGAACGTTGGTACGCAGATTGATGAACGTTCGGCAAAAATAGAGTCTATTGAAAGTGTTGAAATCTCCAACGCAGATTTGAAACAACTCCCCCTGTCTACAATTCCAAATTCACCTCAACTAAAAGTGGCTAATGCTACATATCGAAATACTTACAATGGCGCTGTAGAAATCCATCCTATTTTTTATGACAATGGGGTGCTTAAAAAAATTATACGATTTTCCATTTCCTATAGATCTGGGGTATTCAACAGAGTAGCCTCAAACACAAGTGCACTCTCAAGTTCTAAATTAAAAACAGGACAATGGTACCGATTTGCTGTAGACACTACTGGGGTTCACATCCTAAACAAAAACTTCCTCAACAGTTTGGGGATTAATATGGATGACGTAAATCCAAAAAATATTAAAATCTATGGCCATGGAGGCGCATCCCTTCCTCTATTAAATTCGAATACAGTTTCCAATGACATGATCGAAAACGCTATACAAGTCGTTGGCGAAAATGATGGTGTTTTTAATGACAATGATTATATTTTGATGTACGCCATTGGGCCTAAAAAATATAATCCTGAAAACAACTCTCACATCAACCCTTACAGCGATGACAGTTATTATTATGTAAATATTAGCTCTGGAAATGGCCGCCGAATGACCGCAGCAGCGGAACCTTTAGGAAATGCAGATGTCACGTTTGACACTTTTCATAATTATAAATTTATAGAATCTGACACCTATAATATTTCCAATATGGGAA
Source organism: Flavobacteriaceae bacterium (assembly GCA_018608735.1). GTDB lineage: Bacteria > Bacteroidota > Bacteroidia > Flavobacteriales > Flavobacteriaceae > Hel1-33-131. The sequence goes on from JABAYZ010000034.1 coordinate 8,564, forward strand.
GGCGATGGCTAGGTCATCGTTTTTATGTAGAAAATGTCCGTCAATTTAGTTTCAACTTTCCCGACTTAATCACCAGTATCCCTGTGCGTTTAAAAGTTTATACGGCTGCCGTAGCAGAATCTAGCACATCAATGCAGCTTAAAGTTAATGGATCTGATGTGACAACTTTTTCCTATAGCGCCATTGATGGTTCACTTTTAGCTAGTAGTAGAACGCATAACGAACTTTTTACCACCGCATCCAATACAATTAATGTAAATTTATCTTATGACAATAATGGCAATCCATCAGCGGCAGCATATTTAGATTATATTTCTATAGAAGCCGAATGTGCTTTAAAAAGCCCAGGGGCACAATTTGAATTTAAAAATAATACTACGGCAACCCGAGCGGGTATTGGGCAGTTTGTAATCTCAAATGCCGCTTCAATTTCTCAAGTATGGGACATTAGTAACCCCTATCAAATTAAATTTTATCGAAACGAGGATTCAGATTCACAGTTCAGTTTCAAAACGAGTTTAGGGCGTTTAAAAACCTTCCAAGCTGTCGGTCCTAATTTTTACCTCCCTAGAAAAACTAACAGCACTATAGTTCCAAATCAAGACATAAAAGGCACTGTATTTTTGGATGCTCAAGGGCAGTTTAAAGACATCGACTATTTAATTATTACCCCCAGTTTTTTATATGCCCAAGCAGAACGTTTGGCGCAAATTAATCGCACTCAAAACAACTTGAACGTCAAGGTTTACACTTTAGAATCTCTTTATCAAGAATTCAGTTCTGGAATGCAAGACATTTCTGGTATTCGAAATTTTGTAAAATATGTCTATGATAATGCCAGTACGCCGTCTAAAAGACTAAAATACTTGTGTTTGTTTGGAGATGCCTCTTTTGATTATAAAGACCGGGTTCGCAACAACACTAACATTGTACCATCTTGGTATTCTGAAAGCAGTTTTAGTTTAACAAACTCCTTCGTTTCCGATGATTTTTATGGCATGATGGACCCCAATGAAGGGCGTATGGCCAATAGCGACAAATTAGATATTGCTGTAGGGCGAATTTTGGCATCCTCCCCTCAACAAGCTGAAGAGATGGTTGATAAAGTAGCGTCCTACTACCTCCCCATTACCTATGGCAGTTGGCGAAATAATTTTTTGCTAATTTCAGATGATATTGATGAATATTCGGATCACATTATTCAAGAAACAACAGAGAGAATTGCTGAGGATGTAAAACTTGAAAAACCCTTTTTAAATGTTTCTAAAATTCATGCGGATTCTTTTGTTCAAGAAACCACTTCTGGGGGTGCGCGCTATCCTTTGGTAAACAAAGCCGTTTTTGATGCCCTTGAAGTTGGGGCTGTAGTGGTAAATTACTTTGGGCACGGCGGAGAAAATGGTTTAGCTTTAGAGCGTATTTTTGATAAAATAAACGCACAAGAGCTCATAAACCCCTATAAACTGAACTGCTTCGTAACCGTCACTTGTGAATACACCAAATTCGATAACCCTTTTAGGTTTTCTGCTGGAGAATATTTGTTTTGGAATACAAAAGGAGGGGCCATTAGTTTAATCACAACCACTCGACAGATTTTTGTGAATGCTGGTATTGTCTTTAATGAAACCTTAAGTCAATACCTGTTTTCATATGGAAGCAATGAAAACATTAGTATTGCAGAAGCATTAAGACAAACTAAAAACGACCCAATGATCTCCAACGAGTCGCAACGTCGATTGGTGTTTTATATTGGTGACCCTGCGCTTAAACTTCCAATCGCCGATCCAGACATTAGAGTTTCCAAAATAAATGATGAAGACATCTCGACAACTACACAAGCCCTCAAAGCCTTGAGTCCTGCCAAAATTGAAGGAAACATCACTGATGCTCAAGGTGCAGTTTTAAATAACTACAACGGGGTTGTAACGGTCTCCGTATACGACAAAGACATCATGCGCTCAACCTTAGGTAATGATAACATAAAAGACACTTCGGACAATTTGATTCTTATGGACTTTGATACCCTAGGAGAAGTTATTTTTAGAGGTCAGGCAACAGTGGTCAATGGACAATTTGAAATTGAGTTTATTGTCCCTAGAGACATTACAATTGCGGAGGGTAATGGGAAAATAAGTTTATATTCCAAAACCGATGCTGGCCTGTCAGACAATAGAGGGTATAGTTATGACGTTAAAATTGGCGGTGTAAACCTCAACGCTCCGGAAGATAATATGGGCCCTACGATCCGTTTATTTATGAACGACGAAAACTTTGTTTCTGGCGGTATCACCAATGAAAACCCCACACTTTTAGCAAACTTATACGATGAAAATGGCATCAATACCGCAAGTGGAATTGGCCATGACATTACCGCTATTTTGGATGGAGACGAAACCAATGTTTTTAAACTAAACGATTATTATACTGCTGCCGTAGACGATTATCAAAGAGGGGCTTTAAGCTATCCCTTTAGAAACTTAAGCCCTGGATTACACACTTTGACCCTTAAAGCGTGGGATGTTTACAACAATGCTTCAACTCAAGATATTCAGTTTATTGTCTTTGATAAAGACGTTAGTTTGGAGCTCACAAATGTCCTTAATTATCCCAATCCATTTATTAATTACACAGAATTTTGGTTTAACCACAATAGTTCCGAGGTTTTAGACGTTTCTGTTCAAATATTCACCATCTCTGGAAAATTGATAAAAACAATTTATGGCCAAGCCAATACGAGTTCAATTTCAACAAGCTCAGTATCTCGAGATTTAACTTGGGATGGCACAGATGATTTTGGAGGTAAAATTGGAAAAGGCGTTTACGTCTATAAACTAAAAGTGCATTCAAGCAGCACAGGATTACAAGCAGAAAAAATCGAAAAACTTGTTATCCTATAATATTAATCTATATTTGTTAATTCATAATACCTAAATTAAAAATGATTTCTTTTAAAAAAACTCAACAAACAATAATCTTAAGCGCTGTGTGTATTGCTTCTCTATTTTTAAGTAAAATAGACGCTCAAACTACTACAACAATTGTCCCAAATCCAGACTCACGCGTGATTACTACAGGCGTACCATTTTTATTGATAGCTACTGATGCTCGAGCAGCAGCAATGGGTGATATCGGCGTTGCCACCTCTGTAGATGCCTATGCTCAACAATGGAACCCGTCTAAATATGCTTTTTCGGAATCAAAATCAGGTTTTGGAATTAGTTACACACCCTACTTAAGCAAATTAGTCAATGACATTTTTTTAGGAAATGTCACTTATTTTAATAGACTTAATGAACGGAGTGCCTTTGCCGCCAGTGTTAAATATTTCTCACTTGGAGAAATTGAATTAAGAGAAGATGAGTTTTCGGAACCCATTATTGTCAAACCAAATGAATTAACTTTAGATGCTTCATATGCGCTTCGCCTTTCGGATCAATTTTCCATGGCAGTAGCCTTGCGATACATTCGATCAGATTTGAAAATTCAAAGTTTCGATCCTGACGCCAAAGCAGCCGGTTCGTTTGGCGTAGACATTTCAGGATACTACCAAAGTGAAGAAGAAGCCTACAGTGACTTCAATGGCCGTTGGAGAGGTGGTTTTGCCATTCAAAATTTAGGGCCAAAAATAAAATATGACGATGGTGGAAGAGAAAATTTCTTACCAACCAACCTAAGATTAGGTGGTGGATTTGATTTCATCTTTGACCAATACAACAGAGTGAATGTGACTGCTGAAGTTACTAGATTATTGGTGCCTACACCTCCTATTTATGGCGATGAGCGCAGCTACACCGACATCAATGACAATGGCGTTTATGACCCTGAAACAGATGAACTAGGGCAAGTTGTAAAGAGTGATGTTATTATTGAAGGTCAAGACCCAGATGTTAGTTTTATATCTGGAGTCTTTCAATCCTTTGGTGATGCGCCAGGTGGATTTAGCGAAGAACTGGACGAATTTACATGGGCTTTGGGTGCTGAATATCTATACCAAGATTCATTTGCGTTTAGACTCGGTTATTTTAATGAAAATGAAACCAAAGGTGCACGGAAATTCTTTTCCTTAGGTGCAGGGTTCAAATACACCGCGATTAATATTGATCTATCGTATTTATTCTCAGCTTCGAAAGTACAAAGTCCTCTAGAAAACACACTTCGTTTCTCTTTATCTTTTAACATAGGTGACGGCGAATACAGCGAATATTAGTAGATTAAATGACTTAAAAAAATAAATTAAAACTATTGCGCACAGCAATAGTTTTTTTGTCTCTACCTAGCATGAATCCTTAAAAATAAACCAATGAAAAAAATTACAATTGAATCTACTTTTGAGGTACATGACACTATTGGCGAATTAGCAACCCCTATTCAAAACCTGATCCAAAAAGCTTCAGAAGCCCGTAAAAAAGCCTATGCGCCTTATTCTAAATTTTTAGTTGGAGCAGCTCTAGAATTGGAAAACGGAGAAATTATTGCTGGAAATAACCAGGAAAATGCCTCATATCCCTCTGGATTGTGTGCCGAACGTACCGCAATTTATTATGCCGGTGCAAAATTTCCAAATCAAAAAATACTTCGAATGGCAATAGTTGCAGGCTCAACGCTCAATCCAACAATCAAACCCATTCCGCCATGTGGCGCTTGTAGACAGGCATTATCAGAGTATGAAGTGAAGCAAAACCGCCCAATGGAATTATATTTCATGGGAACTTCTGGGCAAATTGCTTACTCAAAATCGGTCGAAAACATCCTACCATGGATCTTTGACAAAACCGTATTATAACGTTTTTTTAAAAAATTAACCCCTACTCTTTTTAGGTTATCAATCAAAGT
>JABAYZ010000257.1:0-12873 GCA_018608735.1 Flavobacteriaceae bacterium
CCCTACTAGAGCCGATAAGGCTGTCAAGCAATGGACAGGCGTCATGGCAATGGTTTCTCTTCGTCTTACATGCTGAATGTCTGAGATATAGTTTTCATTTTGCTTTCCGTTTACGAATAATACACTCCCAAGTGCTGCATGGGTTTGCAAGTAAAAATCGATGTTAGGCGATGGCTTAACTTTCAAAAACTCTTTTTGCTCTGTGATATAAATTGTACTGCCATTAAATTCAGGAATGGCTTCAATGTTTTTAAGTTGTTTTAATTCAAAGTTATAGCCATAAACACGTTTTAAGGTTTCAGCATCAAAAGCAGCTGGCAATTTTTCTGTATAAACAATTTGGGTGTTTTTACCGTTTAATAAATTGGTTCTTAAAATGGCCAAAATAGGCGCGGTCTGCGATGAAAAACTGATGGCATTTTCTGGGTTGAGTTGATTCAGGTTGGCGAGTGTCCATTCTAAGATACAAGACAAAGGATGTCCCAAACGGATGTAGTCGTAAGCCGTGGGCAGTAGCTGTAATGCTGATGCCTGTGAATTATGTGTGTTAAATAAGATTTCAAACTGTTCTAAAAACAGGGTTTTAGCAGCGTTTTCGTCATAAATATCCAGCCGATGGGTGGTTAAATTTAACCAGTCGGAGGGGAGGTTTTCAAGAACTGTTTTTAGATATTTTAGCATAGTGTGGTGTTCTGTGTTTTATCTTAAAAGAGATAGCTAAGATAGATGAATCCGAGTGATTTTTAATGTGGTTTTATGCTTCGATTTTAAAAATAAGGGAAGTAAGTGATTGCAAAAACAATGATGAATGTGAAAGCTGCAAAAGCTACTGCACCAGCAGAGATATCTTTTATGAATCCTATTTTTGGATGGTTTTCTTCATGTACAAAATCGGATAATTTTTCAACGGCAGTATTTATGCCTTCTATACTTAGGACTAAACCTATTGCCATAATTTGATTAATCCAGTCTTGTTTCGAAATACCAACTACAAAGCCTAGTATTATGGATAATAAAAAAATGATGGTTTGTGCCATAATACTGTGCTCAGTTTTAAATAATAAGTACAGCCCTTTAAATGCATACTTTAAACCTTGAAGTCTTCCTTTTATAAATAATATCATTCTGCTCTAGATTTTTTGTGTTGGTAATCGATTTGTAAAATTAGTGATTTCCAAATAAAAACTTTCGAATGCAAAAAAAAAATAAAAAGTATTTTTGACTTCTGTTTTCATGGAATTTCCGTTTATACTGATAAAAATGCTCTAATAATTAAAGCTTTACTGTTTGCATGGTTAATAAAATGAAAGTTCATCCTAAAAACTAGCATTGACTTTGTTGTAGCTAATGGTAATATGGTTCAATGTCAACTCCCGAAATCCCCAATTTTCCTTCAATATCTCCAACAATACCAATCGTTAATTTAAATTCCAAAGTGTTTTTTTCTGGCTCAAATATTTTGGCTAAAACAGATATTCTTCCGTATTTTTCTTTTCGTAGGGCTTCATTTTTGAGCGATAATTCACCTTTGATTTTAGAATTTTCAAAAACGTTTCCCCTTGATTCAAAGGGGTAATTTCAATGACCCAAACTTCTCCGTCAGCAGTAGTGACTTCAATTATGTCTCCAATTAAAGTCTCTTTTCGATGTTGAACATCCCTAATGTCTTCTAAATTTACTGAAGATGTTAGGGTCTCGCTATTATGATAAATAAGCCTAGAGCTCGTTAGAATCGCAGCTTCCGTACCATCCAAGGAAATCGTGTAGTCATAATACGCTAGTATTTTTTCGCTCTCTTCCACGAGTTGATTTTTTTTGATATAATCCAAAGCGTATTTTTCCATATTATTTGCTGCTCTAACTCCGCCTTCGTTTAGAGAACACGAAAAAAATAGGAGCAGAGCCGATAAGGTAATGTAAGCAGACTTCTTTGTAGGTTTCATAGTTGGTATTTTGGGCTCATAGTTTTGGTTTAATTAATGCGCATCAAAGGCCATGTGTCTTCAATGTTTTGGTTCATATAAGACGCCAATCCTTTACTTTTGTTTTTTCTCAATCCTTGAAGCCATTTGAGTTGTTTGGGGCTCAAATAGAGTTCTGCGTTTTGACGACTGCCCAAAGCACTATTAATTTTTGTTTTTTGTAACTCTGATAATGGAAGGTATTTAAAGTCCGAGTGCGACAGATAATAATGAACGTCTTTTGTTGATGTTCTAAAATTTTTAGAGTTGCTGATCGGATAAAAATCTTGTGTTTTTGCGTAAGTTGAAAGTTCAGAATTACTAATTAATGCACTATTATATTTTACTTTTACAACTTCACTATGATCAATAAAACCAGATTCAACATCCAAAACTCCATCTAATTTTCCCAACTGCTTTTCACCTGTCCAAAAACAGTACATTTTGAAACAAGTTTCATTAATAGTGTTAGAAGTTAAGGCTATAATTTCTTGCTCCAAAATATCCAAATAAGGGGGGATTGGTGTATTTTTAAGGGCAAGGGTTTCTTTTAAACGTTTACATAATGTTAACGCCGAATAATCATTACTGACTCTTTTTACGAGATTATTACCATCGGCATCAATAATTCTAACGACGGGATTGTTCCAGCTGGGTTCATTAAATTTTTTAAGAATCGTTCGGTCTTTTCCGTTTTTATTATTGAAAATTGCAAGTGGAATGAATTCGTTTTCCAAGGCTTCAACCATTAAGGGATGGCTCAACACATTATGCCCATAATTTCGACACGTGGCGCAGCCTGGGACTTCTTGAAACAAAATAATAATAGCTTTATTTTCTTTTTTTGCCATGGCGATAGCATCGTCATAATTTCGATACCATTGGACCGCACCCAGCTCTTCACTTTGGCTTTTGGGATTTGTTTTTTGAGCATTGATAAGATTTACTTGAATCAAGACAATGGCTGTTAATAGGTAAATAATTTTTTTGTGAATAGTCATAATTTTTCCAGTTTATAATATTTAGTGATAAGTTTAATGTGCTGCCAAATAAATCCAGCAAAACAAGACTACCTTAAAAGGGAGCCGCGGTTACAATATTCTAAAATATACTTCTGGTCGATAGGTAATGAAGAATCAGATTTGAGGTCTAAAACAGCAATAAATGTAGTAAAAAAAATAAGACGAACAAAACACAGGAATCAGAATCTTGTGCTTAGTTATTAAGTTTCGACTAAAATTATGAATAGATAAAGCCTCTAAGACCATAATAATTTTGTAAGACGTGTAAGTTATACATACTTGTCACGACTGTATACTCAAACAAGTCACATTTAAAATTAAATAAGGCTAAAAATAGGCATTCTAAAATAGTGATAATCAGATTTTAGGTTCCCATCAATATAAGGTTAATGCTAATTAAAACATCAATAATGAAAAAATATACATCTGTTTTTCTACTCCTACTTTTCACCTGTTCATTACAAGCTCAGGAGCTGTCTTCCTTTTTCACAAAAACCAACCAGTTTTTAAAAGCTCATGTTAAGAACGGCGCAGTCGCATATAAAACAATCCATTCTGATCCTTCAGAGTTAAATGAGATACTCAATCTAGCCGCAACTCTGTCGATTTCCAAAACCGACGAACGTTATAAAGCGTTTTGGATCAATGCCTATAACCTAGCAGTAATTAAAGGTATTATTGATAATTATCCCCTAAAATCGCCCTTAGATAAGCCTGGTTTTTTTGATGCTATAACCTACACTATCGCCCGCCAAAATGTTACTCTAAACACCATCGAGAATAAGCGTTTACGCGCTGTATTTAATGATGCCCGATTACATTTTGTATTGGTATGTGGTGCCAAAGGCTGCCCTCCTTTAATTCCTATGGCATATCTGCCTGAAACCTTAGAGACTCAACTTCAAGAACAAACTAAATTGGCCATTAATGGCGACTCATTTGTAAAAGTCAATAGCAAGAAAAAACGCGTGGAAGGCTCAGAAATCCTAAAATGGTACAAAGAAGATTTCGTTAAAAAAGGACAATCAGAAATTGATTTTTTAAACCAATTTAGAACAGAGAAAATTCCTGCAAAATTCAAATTAACATATACCACCTATAACTGGGCTTTAAACAGCCAATCAAAATAATAACACACCTATGAAACTTAACATCACATTACTTCTATTTTTAATGATTGCATTTACAGTGAGTTCTCAAGAAGAACATCCCGAAGAAAAAAGTAATATCATCACCTATACGCCTTCAAAATTATTAAACAAAGGCCAGTGGGATATCAAATGGTTTAATAATTTATATACGCAGACTGAAAGCACATTTAGTGAATCCACAGAGCCAAGAGAAACCTTTTTCACATCTACTGTTGATGTTTTTACTGGCATCTCAAACCACAACAATTTAGATGTTGGGTTGCTCTTAGAATTTCGCTCTAATGCCATCAACGGCCTAGATGCGTCCGAGGTGTTTAATTTTAAAAACGACCCCTTAAAAAGTACACGTACTGGGTTCACTTCCTTTGCACCAGCCGTGAAATTTAACCCCTTCAAGCAAGTGAGTAATTTAACAATACAATCTGCATTTCATATTCCTTTGGTGAAAAATGAATCCGTAAAAAACGAGTTTGGAAATGACGTCTTTTTGGATCAAAAAGGCTACACATTTCAAAACAGATTCCTTTATGATTACACATTTCCTGGCGATGAATTTCAATTATTTGCTGAAATAAACACAGAACTTAACTTTGGAGACAAAGAAGATAGCTTTGCTAATGATAGTTTTGTACTAGCACCAAGCCTCTTTTTTAGTTATTTCCCAAGTCAAAAATTCACCGTTTTAGTTTTAGCACAACATGCACAACGGTTTGATATAGGGAACGATTTCCCACAAGACTACTCCGTACTTGGCGCAGGCGCCAAGTATCAACTAAGCAAAGTGGTCAATATAGAAACTCTATATACCAAGTTTGTAAGAGGGAGCAATACAGGACTAGGTCAAACTTTTAATGTTGGATTACGAACCTTATTTTAAAATCTAGATTCTAGAAGGCTTATGAAATGGATTGTTTTTGTTTTTACTTTTTTTTGTATCGTTAGTACTACGGGATATGCACAAACTGACCGCATAACTGAACTGCAGTTTTTGGGACTTAAAAAAACAAAACCAGCGTTTGTAAAAAAGTTTTTAGAAATCCAAAAAGGACAACCCCTAGACTCCATTCGAATACAAAGTGATATTATCAGGTTAAAAAGACTGGCATCCATTTCCAATGTCTCCTATGAAGTCATACCACTTCCAAATCAACAGTACCACATAAAGTTCAACTTTGAGGAAAATTTTACTCTAATTCCATCCTTCAACTATTGGACCACTATCAATACCACGGCCTACAAAATTGGAGCTTATGAGTATAATTTATTTGGTAAAAATATAAGCATTGGTGGGTTCTATCAAAATAATGGACAGAACACCTTTGCTGTGAATTTTAATGCACCATATTTGTTTTCAAACAAATGGGGTTTGGGACTAAATTTCCTCAATTGGAAAAGTGAAGAACCGCTATATATTGGGGACCGGTCTACCAACTATATCTATCAAAATACGTCTTACGAATTAGTGGGCTCTTATGAAGCAAACTTTAAAAACACCTTTCAAGTTGGGATTTCGCTTTTTAATGAAAAATACAACTCAACTGAAGAATTTACTGGACTAGACATTCCCAGGCAATTGGATTCCAATAAGCAACTCATTAAACTAATTTATACCCATCAGAATTTAGATTATTTTTATTTCTATATCAGTGGGTTTAAAAGTGTTTTTAACGGGCAATTTGTCACGGCTGATAACAGCGCTCAAAATAATTTTTTTATCGCGTGGAATGATTTTTTGTATTACAAAAGAGTAGGGGATAAAGGAAATTGGGCCAACCGGTTGCGTATTGGTTTATCAACTAATAATGACAGTCCATTCGCCCCATTTTCTTTAGATAATAACATCAATCTAAGAGGGGTAGGGAATGCGGTAGATAGAGGTACCGGAAGTATTGTGTTTAATACAGAGTACCGCTATACAGTATTTGATAAAAAAAACATTGTACTTCAAGGCAATGGATTTATTGATGCAGGCTCTTGGCGTATTCCTGGCCAAAGCCTAAATACGTTTGCCGATTCCGAAAACATACAAGTATACTCTGGAGTAGGCCTCCGAATGATTCATAAAAAAATATTTAATCTCAACTTCCGTATCGACTATGGCTATGGCCTCACCAAAAATGCCAATCGCGGGTTTGTGTTTGGAATTGGACAGTATTTTTAAGCGTAAATGCTGATTTATATTCTTTTTCTAGTCTATATTTTTATGTTCAGCGAAATCAGAGACTTTGCTTTTAGATTTACATTTTACAACATAACTATCATCTTGTTTATACAGTACTTAAAAATGGAATTGGTTAAAATAAAGAATTAGCAGAGATCTAAGTCTGCTGTAAGTATAATAAGAAATTATTTCCGTCCAAAAAGACTATCCATAATCGTACAAATCCCTTTGAATCCAAAGTAAATTGCTGCGCCACATATCAAAATCCCTGCAATTACTAGAGGAATGTAGAGGGGCTTATCAGGATTTGTCAACCCGGCATGTAAAATGAAAGGGCCAAGAAACGCTAAGAAAAGCGTAATTCCCATTGTTTTGAGACCATCTACTAAAAGGTCTTTATCCGTTTTTGGTGTTGCCATTGCTATGGTGTTTAAGTGCGTTACGCACGTTCTTGTGTGTGTCCAACAAGGCTTGTGCTTCAGTTTCAGAGATATCTAATTGGTTCATGAGCATGTTTTTGCCACGAGCTACCAATTTATCATTGCTAAGTTGCATGTCCACCATCTTATTGCCTTTCACGCGTCCAAGCTGTATCATAGTTGTTGTAGTAATCATATTTAGCACCAATTTTTGTGCGGTACCCGCTTTCATCCGCGAACTACCAGTCACCACTTCAGGGCCAACCACCACCTCAATCGGGTAATCTGCCACTTGGGCAAGAGGGCTCCCGGCGTTACAAGTAATACAACCTGTACTAATGTTTTGCTGTTTACAAGCTTTTAGCGCGGCAATCACATAAGGCGTTGTGCCAGAAGCTGCGATACCAACCACCATATCTTTAGTGGATATGTTGTGCGCTTGTAAATCTTTCCAGCCTTGTTGGGTATCGTCTTCGGCAAACTCCACGGCATTTCGAATTGCGATATCTCCCCCTGCAATCAGGCCAATCACCATATGCTCTGGAACGCCAAATGTAGGGGGGCATTCCGAAGCATCCAAAATCCCCAAACGTCCACTAGTGCCTGCTCCTAAATAAAATAAGCGCCCTCCATTTTCAAGACATTTTACTGTGTGTCCAACGAGGGCTTCAATTTGAACAAGGGCTTTTTCAACTGCTCTAGGAACGCTTTGATCTTCTGTGTTTATCACAGATAAAACGTCTTTAATAGACCTTGTTTCTAGATGATTGTAATGTGAATCTTGTTCTGTAGTTTTTGTAAAACTCATACACAAAAATATAATTTTTGAAAGACTTTTTTGCTATTCTAAAACTAAACTCGAACTATAGGTTTCAGAAAGTCTAAAATAGCCCATCGGATAATGATCAGGATTGGTCATGTTATAGAGGTTTCCACGCACCGTTGACGGGGTAGTACTAAAAGGATTTCCACCGTCTTCTGTTTGCTCAATCAAAATGGTCATGAAATTAAAATGCCGTTCGTCAATCCCCATAATTTTAATCACAGCCTCATCGCCGGCTTGCAAATCTTTATAAAAAAAAGAAAATGTAAATAGATTCCCTTGATAGAACTCATCTTTAGTCGCCAAATACCTTTGGAGTCCAAAGTCCAACAGATAAAAATCATCACGTACAGCACTGTCCGTAAATGATACAAGGACTTCTATCTCATCGCCCTCAAAGAGTGTGCCGTCTCCTTGTTCTAAGTTGTCAATAGGTACGGCATGCCTCAATTGTTCTACTGTAGATTCATAGGTTTCGTTGGCATATACTACCCGTAATTTATAATCCGTATCAAAACTAGGGGTGAAGTCCAATCTAAAATCATTTTCGAGTACAGCGTCATATACAAAATCAAAAGTTTGATTATTGCTAAGGTCTAGCAACTGGACAGTAGCATTGGATACCATAATAGTTTCTTCCTGATAAAACCCGCCAGTTAAACTTAATTTCACCACTTGGGTTAGCGTTTCATTTGGCGTCATTTCTAGCAATGCTTCGATGGCCAGTCGTGGGGGTTCAGTTGGTAAATCGAGTTGAACAACTTCTTCACAAGCACTACTTAGAACTCCAATACAGATGAGTATAATTAGTTTTTTCATGGTCTAAAATTTAAAGTTATAAGACACGGCACCTATAGCACCAAACAAAGATAACTTGATAGCTTCATTTTGCCCAGTATCTTGATTCTCTCTGAAATTTAACGATTGGGTATTTTTTCGATTATACAAATTATAAATACTAAAAACCCATTCACTTTTCCATCGTTTTTCTTTCTTAGATTTTGGGGTATATGTTCCAGAAATATCAAAGCGGTGGTAGGCATCTAAACGGCTTGAGTTTCGCGCTTCAAAAGTGGGTACAACCAATCCATTAAAAGAATATTGTCCGTTGGGATAAGTCGTTGGCTGTCCAGTTTGAAAAATAAAATTAGCATTCAACTTCCATTTTTCGCTGAGGTCATAACTAGATGTAATGGAAATGTCATGTGTTTTGTCGTAAGGAGTATTGTACCAATTACCGTTATTAATTCCAGGATCTGAAGCCTTTTGACCTTTAGTTTGCTGTTCCGATTTAGATAGGGTATAGGCAAACCACCCTTTGAATCGCCCCTTATTTTTACGGAGTAAAACTTCTAATCCATACGCTCTTGAGCGCCCGTTAAGTATCACCTGTTCAATGGCATCATTGGCAATTAAATTTGCCCCATCGATATAGTCAATACGATTTTTTATAATTTTATAAAAACTCTCAACTTCTAATGAATAGGCCTTGTAGTTTTTAAAATAACCTACTGCAACTTGATCCAAAATTTGAGGTTGTATAAATTCGCCACTCGGTGCCCAAACATCTAAAGGCGCAGGCGAACTGGTGTTTGACATCAAATGTAAATATTGAGTCATTCGATTGTAGCTCGTTTTTAATGAAGTATCATCATTTAATTGGTATGACAACGCAAAGCGGGGTTCAATATTTAAAAAGGACTTGATTACTTTTCCATGACCATCACTTCGGGTGCCAATAGGGTTTATTTTTTCATACAGTTGTAGGTCGCTGTTAAATTCAACAGCTTGGTTGTTTTCATACACATTAATCTCTTTTTGTCCTAATCGTAAAAAAGAACTTAAACGTGCACCATAACTTAGTGCTAAACGGTCAGTTAATTGCTGGTTTACATCGATATAAATGGCATTTTCAAATGCAAATTTATTAATTAATTCTTCTCTGTTAATTCCAGAGTCAGGACCGTTTGGACTGATGACTCCTGGGTTGAAGCGGTAGTAAGTGCTATGAAGTCCATATTCAAGCTTGTAGCGGTCATTAATATACTGCTTAAAGTCATATTTGATATTCATGTTTTGAATCCCAGAATTCCATTCAAACCCTACAAAATTCAAATTTAACCCATAGTAGTAGTCCGAATAAATTAGCGATAAGTTGGAAAACAATTGATCAGAAAATAAATGATTCCAGCGAAAATTAACCACGGTGTTACCATAAGTATTTTCAAAACTATCAGAGATATTAAACACGTCTCTACCAAAATATCCCGAGAGATAAATGCTGTTTTTTTTGTTGAGGTTATAACTTAACTTGGTATTTAAATCGTAGAAATAAGCAACATTATTAAGGTCAAACAAGGGTAAAAATAAATGCGCATAAGTGGCGCGTCCGCCTAAAAGGAATGAACCCGTTCCTTTTTTTAGAGGGCCTTCTAGCAACAATCGACTAGCAACTAAACCGAGACCTCCGTTTGCATGAAACTCATTTTTATTACCATCTTTTTGGTAAATGTCTAAAACAGATGCCACTCGACCACCATATTTGGCAGGGATACCCCCTTTGTAGAGTTTTAAGTTTTTGATAGCATCGGGATTAAATACAGAAAATAACCCGAATAAATGTGACGAATTAAATATCGTTGCTTCATCTAACAGTATCAAATTTTGATCTGTTGCACCTCCGCGAACATTGAAGCCTGCTGCACCTTCACCACCACTAGAAACTCCTGGTAAAAGTGTGATGGCTTTGATGACATCGGCTTCGCCAAATACAACAGGTATTTGTTTAATACTGGAAGCATTTAATGAGTTGACACTCATTTGAGGTGTTTTGATGTCTACCCTTTCAATGTTGGTTTCAATGACCACTTCGTCTAAAGTTTCTTGCGCTTCAACTAGTGTGAAATCTAGAGAAATGTTTTTGTCGAGATTTAGGGTTTGTTGAAGGGTGCTGTATCCCATGGTACTCACTGTGACTTCGTAAGTCCCTTGATCTAAAGTGATGGAGTAAAAGCCATACTCATTAGAAATCGTACCGGTTTTTAGATCGTAAATTAGAATGTTGGCACCAATCAAAGTTTCTTGGCCTTCGGCCTCAAAAACGGTACCGCTTAGTGTAAATTTTTCTTGTGAATACCCTAGAAAACTAAGTCCTATAAAAAGAGAAAATATTAGGCGTGTCATTGGTTAATTATTTGATTACAAAATTAAAATAAAAAGCACCTCATAAAGGTGCTTTTAACAAAATATTTTGATAGAATTTTTAGCTGATAATTTTATTAAGCGTGGCGCTGGGACGCATAGCTTTATCTGTTTTTTCAGCATTTGGAAGGAAATAACCCCCGGTTTCAACGGCATGACCTTGAACAGTTATTAATTCTTGGACAATAGTTTCTTCGTGTTCTAAAAGTGAATTCGCAATGCTTTCAAATTCAGCTTTCAAATCCGTATCCTTATTTTGAGCGGCTAAAGCCTCAGCCCAATAGAGCGAGAGGTAAAAATGACTGCCTCTGTTGTCCAATTCATAAACCCGTCTGGATGGTGATTTCTTTTCTTCTAAAAATTTCTCTGTAGCGGCATCTAATGCTTCCCCAAGCACTGCTGCTTTTGGCGTGTTATTCACTTGACTGAAATGTTCTAAAGACACTGCTAAGGCCAAAAATTCTCCTAAGGAATCCCAGCGTAAGTGATTTTCATGGATAAATTGTTCTACATGTTTTGGAGCAGATCCACCAGCACCGGTTTCAAATAAACCTCCGCCATTCATTAACGGCACAATGGATAACATTTTTGCACTCGTTCCAACTTCAAGAATTGGAAATAAATCGGTCAAATAATCTCTCAAAACATTACCAGAAACGGAAATTGTGTCCAGGCCTTGTTTTAATCTAGATAGCGTATAATGTGTTGCTTCAATAGGGGATAGGATTTGAAGATCTAAATCTTTTGTATCATAGTCTTTCAAATAAACCTGTACTTTTTTAATCAATTCTGCATCATGTGCTCTATTGGCGTCTAACCAAAATATTGCAGGAATTTGTGAGGCATTAGCACGAGTAACGGCCAATTTAACCCAGTCCTGAATAGGAGCATCTTTAACTTGGCACATGCGCCAGATATCACCAGTTTCTACGGAGTGCGAGATTAATACGGTACCATTTGCGTCAACAACATCAACATGACCATCCGATTGGATTTCAAAGGTTTTGTCATGCGATCCATATTCTTCTGCTTTTTGAGCCATTAGTCCAACATTGGGGACAGTTC
This sequence comes from Flavobacteriaceae bacterium, assembly GCA_018608735.1. Classification (GTDB taxonomy): domain Bacteria; phylum Bacteroidota; class Bacteroidia; order Flavobacteriales; family Flavobacteriaceae; genus Hel1-33-131. Next base: position 11,804 of record JABAYZ010000257.1, read on the forward strand.
CCATTGTAGTAGGATCAAAAGCACCATTTGCTTTACAAAAATCGATGGTAGCCGTATAGATTCCAGCATAACTACTATCTGGAATTATTGCTTTAGTATCTTGTGCATTTCCATTAGCATTCCACATTTGACCCGACGTCCGAATCATGGCTGGCATAGAAGCATCGATAATCACATCACTAGGGACATGTAAATTAGTAATACCTTTGTCAGAATTAACCATAGCTAAATCTGGACCATTACTTATTGCTGCAGCAAAATCAGCTTCAATTTCCTGACGCTTGTCAGCAGTTAACCCAGCGACTTTATCTAAAATATTTCCGTAGCCGTTATTGGCATCCACTCCAATTTCATTTAAAATGGCGTGGTGTTTTTCAAAGACATCAGCAAAAAAGAGTTTAACTGCATGACCAAAAATAATAGGGTCACTCACTTTCATCATCGTTGCTTTCATGTGAAGAGAAAACAGTACACCTTGGTCTTTAGCATCTTTTATTTGAGCCACTAGAAACGCTTTTAGCGCCTGAAGACTCATGACCGTTGCATCAATAATTTCTCCTTCTAAAAGTGAAATATTTGATTTTAATATGGTTTTTTTCGCATTGGCATCTGTGTGAACAATACTTACGGTAGTTGCGTTTGCAACCGTGATCGATTTTTCATTATGAGCAAAATCGCCAGCAGTCATTGTGGCGACATGTGTTTTGGAGCCTGCTGCCCAAGCTCCCATACTATGCGGGTTTTTCTTAGCATAATTTTTTACAGCTTTTGGCGCACGACGATCTGAATTTCCTTCTCTCAAAACAGGGTTTACGGCACTTCCTTTTATTTTATCGTAACGTGATTTTATTTGCTTTTCGTCTTCATTTTTTGGTGCATCTGGATAGTTTGGAATTGCAAATCCTTTGGACTGTAGTTCGCTAATAGCTGCTTTTAGTTGAGGTATAGAAGCACTTATGTTTGGAAGTTTTATAATATTAGCTTCTTTTTTTGTTACAAGTTTACCAAGTTCAGCAAGTGCATCTTCAATTTGTTGATTTTCGGATAAAAATTCTGAAAATGTTGAAAGA
>JABAYZ010000257.1:12883-13241 GCA_018608735.1 Flavobacteriaceae bacterium
AAGAATTCGAGCCGCCAATGAAATGTCTTTGGTTTCAATTTCAATACCTGAACTTTTGATAAAAGATTTTACAATGGGTAGAAAAGAACGAGTTGCAAGTGCAGGAGCCTCGTCTGTAATAGTATAAATGATGTTAGCCATAATGGGCGAATAAAGATTTAATTTTTTTTAATAAAATAGGTCTTGCCTTACATGATTTAAGGCGTGCAAATATATGGAATTTCAATGATTTTATAGACTAATTTAATTCTAAAAATATTCGAAAAATTGAATCGTAATATTTTAAAAAATTAGATGAGAATACCTCAGGAAAATTGGGCCAAAAAAAAGCTCTAAATAAATTAGAGCTTTTTGAGTG
>JABAYZ010000299.1:0-11708 GCA_018608735.1 Flavobacteriaceae bacterium
TATTGAGCGCATAGATTCAGGCTGCGCCAGCAATCCGACGCGAGTTCTCATTTGTCTGACAGCACCAATGCAGGTTCTAGTGTGTTGGGTCGTACATAGAATATTTGCTTGACGACTTTTGCATCTGGTCCTTTTTCTTGAGTTTCATAATCATGAAATTGATTTTCTTTGAAGAAACTTCTTAGGGTTGCTGTGGCATCCATAATCGATTTTTCCATACCAGTTTGCGTAGGAACCAGTAGGGCAACATCAATATTATGTTGATTGAAAGTGGCTAATGTTTGCGAAATATTGGTATCACTTTTATCCAGCATTAAATTACCGTGTCCAATATTGCCTTGAAATGCAAGCCAACTCGTTCGGCTAATTCGACTGGTACAGCGTTGCCAATTTGTGTGTATTTGGGAACTTCTCTGTCAAATATACCACTCGTTGGAGTGCCAGCTCGCTTTATTCCGCCGGTGGTGCGTTTACCTGAGAAACGGTACCAGTCAGGAAATAATTGAAGTCGCGCCCATTCTCGTACTGTTAGCACCCGTGGTTGATTGAAGTGGACATAGTCGTCGGGCAATGAAGTCGCGGTAATATTTGGCTCAGTGTTCCCCCAATTCTTGGGCAAAAGACGTTGTGAAAACTTACGTGTTTTGTAGTGGTCTGGAATCTCACCCTTATTTTTGATCATTGTGTCAAATTTGTCTACTATCTCCCATTTGTGCTTGCTGTATTCTTGGTCACTCAATTCGACTTTGCCCGTTTTTGACCATACAGGAGGCTGCCGGAGTCGTTCTTGGATAGAGCCTTTTTTGAATGGGTGTGGATATTTTGAAGTTTTAAAAACGCCCGGTGCGAATGATTGAGAACGTAGAATCTCAGGTATTGATGGGTCAACGAGGTCACCCAGCAGATCACCAAGGTGGGGAAAATCTCCCTTTTTAGCTGCCGGTAAAAATCCACAGGTTACAGCGTCTTGTGCGTCAGCGGATGCATCGACTATCCCTCTCAGTTTTTGATTATCCAATATATCTTTACGGATCCCCACTAAAAGAACGCGAGGTCTGTTTTGTGGCACTCCATAATCTTTCGCTCGAACCAGTGACCAGCGCACCTCATAGCCAGGAATGCTCTTGAATTCTTTCAAAACATCAGGCCAAATTGCCTGACCTTCTTCCTGCGTCCATTTTGCATTTAGTAAACCGCGGACGTTTTCAAACAGAAAAATACGAGGTCGTAAATTTCTTATAATATCGGCCATTCGCCCAAAAAGGTGGTTTGATGGTATCTCTTTCCTATCGACTGCGTAGGAACGGCGGATGCCAATACCAGAGTAACCTTGGCAGGGCGGGCCGCCAGTCAAAACATCTAAGTTACTGCCAGATCCAGATTTTTTATTTATAGAAGTTTCTAGCTTGAAGCCAACTTCCGGGAGCGAAGCTAAGTCTGAAGCTAATTGGTCTAGTCGCTTGCCCTGCAATTCTTGTGCATCATTACATCGGAGCATCTCATTTTTTGCAAATAGCTCACCGCCCAGAGAATGATTGCGATTCAGTAGGTAGGTTGCAAGCGCATCGTTGTTCAATTCGTTAACAAATACTGGCGTAAAATGGGCATTTTCAAAACCTAAGGATAAGCCTCCACATCCGGCAAACAAATCAATCATACTGTACAAGCGCTGATTGCCTGTGGTGGCGCTTTCATTATTCTTAATGGAGGGTATTCGCTTGTTGGCAAAGGGCGCCATGTTATTCCTCGAGCGCTGATTTATCGATTATTTTAGCATACTCTTTAAGCGTCGTCCAGGTGTTTTGGAGCGCGTTTATTCCTCAATATATGGGCTCACTCCATATCAGAGATCGTTGCTATAGCTATTTTTTCATATGCCTTAAATGTCAGCACTATACTACCCTTCCGTGCGAAGCGCGATAAGCCTCCACAGCAAGAAAATAAATCAATAAACTTTGGATTACTTATTGTTAAACTCATTAAGAAAGCTCCCTGTCCGTTGTTTTATTATTGGACGGTTTCAGAGAAGCCTAGAAGTTTTGTTGTGGCGATTCAAATGTAACGGATAAAGGTTTTATCATTTAAATAAAGAGACCACCTAGTTTTCAACTAGAATTAGTACTTCGTATCTCTACAAAGTCAGGCATAGCTCTACATTGATCATTTAACAACTGACCAAATTTGCTCCTTGGATCGTTTATATGAATCACAATTGTGTCCATTGCTCTAGATAATACCATCGACAGCCAGTTCCATACAAACTCTACTATTTCGTTATCATAATCTGCAATATCTAGTTCAGCATCATAACGGTCCTCTAAGTAATTTTTAAACTTCATTTCTAAAAATGAGTCAAAATTATCTAAGATGAGGTTCCAGCCTTCTAATCCACGGCAAGATTCATACTGAAGAACGCGAAAGTCTTCTGGGTTATTTGAGAAATGATCACGAAACTTTGGCTCAACCATATCGATGACATTATTTTCTTGCGATTTCAAAAATTTAGATATTTCAGTAGTTTTATTTTCGGTGTTTAAAATCCTAAAGGGTGGTACTAGAAACAGCCAATCTATATTTTTGATGTTTTGGCCTGCCGACTCTTTAAGGAGCTGGGTGTGGAGGTTTGAATTTAGCTCATACGGTGAGTTTATCATGAAAATGCGTCCACCGGAAACCTGATTGTTGCGTTCACAATCCCATTCCCTTTTCAATCGGCCTGCAAGACCTACCAAAAAATCATATAAGTTATTTTTCATACGGAGGCAGACCTTTAGTTCTAGAAAATTCCGACGTTCTCTGCTGGTTCCTAAAAACCAATCTGTTCTGCGTTGAGATCTGACGAGTTGTTGGCGCCCATCCGCAACACAAATCGGTTCAGATCGATAAATTAGCTTGAGAATTTCGGCTTCGTCTACATGCCAGTCTTGAGCTTCATCAACAAATATGCGGTCAAATGCAAAATCTAGAGGAAACTTGGATTTTAGGTGCTCAAAAGATAGTGATCCCGCGCTTAGTTCTTCCTTTAGTAATTCCATAACCGAATTGTATGAGCCATAGTCTAATTCCCCTTCATACTCTTTTTCAAGAATTCCAAAACTACGGGCTAGTTTGTAAAAAAAAGTCATTGATGTCTCTATTTTGATGCCTCCATTCTCATCATCAGATTTGACATTTTTTATAGCCATCAACCTTTGTAGATCGGCAGCTAAGGCCCTGTTATAGGTCAAGAGCAACGATCGCTCACCAGCTTTGTTGAAGGCGCGGGAAGCCGCTGACAACATATTAACTGTTTTTCCAGTGCCACCGACCCCCCTAATTTGCAATAAATTCCCGTGTTCTGTTGCCAGAATTTCATCAATTACAGGAGATTTTTTCGCAAGCATCTCGACTCGTTTTCTGTCCAAGTCAGACGAAATAAATTCGTTAAACAAAGGTAAATTTAATAAATTTGAGATAGTTAAATCATCGGCACTTCTAAATTCAAATTTTCCAGAACGTTTTTTTACATTGCCGTTCGCTACCATAATGGAAACTATTTCATTTGGGTCCATCATTGAATGCACTGCAGTGCCCATCCTTTCGTTATGGCTGGATAGATAAACAAATTTTAGTACATATGGATTAAGATTGTGGGAGCGCAAATGGTTCCGTAACGAATGCATTTGCTCATCATTTTGTGCTGATGCGCTAGACCATTCTTTATCTTTGTATTTGACGAAGATTTCGTCTCCAACCATTTTAATCCGACTGCCCGAATGTGCTTTTACTTCTCCAACAACAACAAAGTTTTTTATATAAATAGGTTGATCGCGCACTGGTTGGTCATCGGTGTCCCTTATCGCTTTACGAGGCTTGAACCGGCGACCGGATTTGAATTGCGCAGCTATTACTAGATCTAAATCTTTTCTTTTTTGTCCGCTTATGTAGGCACCAGCACGAACAATAACATTGTCTTGTTCGATAGGAGTATCACATATCCCAGGCCAAAGCGTTTCAAAAACCTGTTTTAAACGCTCTGCTGCTTGAAATTCTGGGCTACCAACCTGTCCAATGATTTTTATCATGACTGTAAAAGGGCCTCCTGTTCAAATGGCCGTTCGCGGAAAAGCCGGACATCAATAAATTCTAATTTAATATTCTCAGCTATGTCGAAAGCTTCAAACTGGAGATTGATCTGAGTTTCGTTTAAGATCTCATTATGCCATAATGGATGAGACACTAAAATGGCCTGATATGTTGCAGTATTCCAAATAACAGGAAAGCCATTGCTCAGCGTTTTACTTTTTAAAGTATAATCTGTTTGTTTGTTATTAATATTTGCTACAAAGGCATCCGCTAATTTTACTGCTCCGTCCTGCCATATTTTAAAATCTAAGCCATCACCCAATATTAAGTCTGCTACATCAATCGCTAACCGCCAATCAAGCAGATGGTGATTTGATATATTTCCGTAGGTCCTTAAACAATTAGCACAAGAGCTGTCACAACTATTACTATGTATCGGATCAAACCAGTTGACTGCATTTCTGTGCTCACGGATGGCCAGTAAAAATCTTTCTCTATCTGAAATAATTTTGGTTAGCCCAGACCCATTCTCCAACGAGTCTGATATAAAAAGCCGTAAAGTTCTACAATCATGACCAGCTACAGTTCGTTGTTGCAGTCCAACGGTAAATTCATTGGGCGCAACATCCAGAGAGCTCGCTGCAGCCATCTTGAAGAATTCCCCAAATGATAACAAAGCGGCTTTTGTTGAGTACTGGGTCACATCAAAAAGGCCATTATTTCCAATATTTTTTTTGTCATCTTTGATCATTATTGAGAGTATATCAGCACTATATTGAGCGCCAATAGCCCCGGCCTCAACTCCGCTGGCCTCAGAAAGCTTTTCCCAATCTCTATGTGTTCGGTCTGGGTTGTATAATTCAGGAGTAGCAATGATGTATTCTGAAGTTACATCGGCTCCCCAAGAACGCTTTCGAAATTCAAAACCCTCGCCACGATTGTCGTTAATAAGCACGATACGTTTTTGTGTTTCAAATGCGACCTTTGCTGCGTGGATGTCTTTTTCATTTTTTGGGTTTTCATCGAAAACCAGTTCAGGCTTTGGGACCATAGCTGGGCGGAACCTATTCTCTTCATAATCATGTACGTCGCCAACAGTTTTAAATCCTTTGGGCTGATAAAAAATCAATGGAACGCAATCATTTTTACATATTTTGCAGATTTCGATAACTTCTGAAAACATTGTCTGGCATTCGGGGTTAATGCACTTGGAAAGCCTGTAAGGCGCGCCAAGAGGATTTGGGTCCAGAACTAGGCCTTTATAAGTCGGATAATAGTGAGCAAACGCCCCCACCGTATAAATCTTTTTATCTTTTATTGCCTCGGTGCCAGGTGAGAATGACCAAATAGCAAATTCCAGTGATCGGTCCGTTAAGACCACATCGTCCACCTTTGAATAACTAGAAGGTGGTTTTTCCAAATGGTATAAGGAACGGGATTTGGTTGGAAAACCGAACATTGGCAGCACACCTGCCACGGCTAATCTTGCGCTGAGTTCGTCCTCTTTATAGGCCTCATCATCTGAAGCTATTTGAGATATTTTAACCATGAGCTCACTACACAGATATTGTTTAAGGTCGGTCAGGATCTCGTTATCTACCCCTGTTCTCACTGCCATACTGGAAATGATATTGTCTAATTGTAATTCATTAGTGATAATTTTATGGATATTTTCTTGCCGTAAGGACCAGTCCACACACTTGCCAAACGCACCATGATTGCTGGCACCTGACCAGTCTGGTCTTGCGCCGTCCGGTAAGCGTGAAAATGCTTGCCTCAATACTTCAGCTGAGATGGTTCTGAATAAAATTTGGTCACCAGAAAATTCAATATATGGAATAGGTGGTGGATCTGAAGTTATTCGTTTGGGGTTTTGAAAATAAAACTCATCATGGGTATTATTTTTACAAAGTGTGAATGCGTAAGAAAACGCTTGAAACGCTCTCCCTGCTCTACCCACGCGTTGTTGATAGTTAAATCGTTCAGGTGGCATGTTGGCCATAAGCACAGCTTGCAATGAACCGATGTCAACGCCCACCTCCATCGTTGTTGTAACGCTAAGGGCTTCGATACCCTGAGCTACTCTAGATTCCTGTGGTAAGAAAAGATCTTTAAAAAACCGTTGACGTTTTCGCTGTTCGGCGAGAGGCTTTGTTTGCCCAGTCAATTCTTGAACTCTCAGCGGAAGAGGAGCCTGTTTGGCCCGCCACTTAAAATAACTAAAGTCATTTTTACCACTTACAAATTCTATTGAATCACAATTAGTGCCTATGCACACACCCAAATTGTTAGCTTCGTATATTAATGAGCAACGAGCGCATGCTACTTTTGGTGTTTCATCTACCTTTGTCACAGTTAAGCAATTCTGCTGAGGGTAAATATTTAACAACCAATTTGCATTAACGATTTTTTTTGTAGTTTTAAAAAAATCATTAACTTCTGAAGCTAGTGATACCTCATCTATTAGAAATTTTTTTGCAATCTTTGATAAAAAATCTTTAACTTTACCATGCATTTCAGTACTGGTTTGTGGATATTTTGGTCGATCAATCCATCTTTTTTCTCTGAGTAAGAGTCTGATTATAAAGCGAACTATTTCATTTGATAAATCGTTATTGAAACCAGTAAATGTTGCCTGGCCTGTAAAACTTAATTGACCAATCCCTTCTGCTTCTATGTCTTTGGATCCCTTGAAAACAATTGCTTCGGTTAGCCTGAATGCTAACTTTCTTTTGTCCTCAGCTTTGCGGCCTGTGATTTCATCAATACCAATATTAGAGATCACTTCAATGTTAAGAATGTCTGAATAAATTTTCCACCAAGGCGTTTGTGTTCTACTTGATGTGATATGCTGATGGCTCGGCTGGGGCCCACGGGGGTTGATACCAAGTGTTACTAGGTTATGGAGCACACGTTCAACAAATGAATCCCATGGAATGGTATCAGCTCCAGCCCTGAGCTGTTTAAATACTTCATTTACTCTTATTTTTTCGTCGTCAGGCAACGGCAAACCCAGCGCATGCAACTGTAAACCCATGTAATGTTGGCTTGAATAGTTATTATTCAACCACTCCTTTGCCGATATTTCGTCATTATTTAACTCCCCTCTGTTACTTAACGCCTTGAGTAACAGACCTTGCTCTGGGACCTCTACATTATCATTTAATGATTGAATGATTAATTGGCGTAACGTATTGTTAAAGTGTTCATTTTCAACACCTGCAGCAACCTCAGCTGCTCCCTCTCGTGAGTCACTAAATATAACAGTGGGCTCGGCTTTGTTATTTTTAGACAAGGCATTTGAAGTGTGTGCAGCCATTAATTTATTAGATATTGCTGAGCCGGTTCCCATAGCAGAAATAGGGGATCGGACTACTCCCGCATCAAATGCCGGTAAAGGATTATATTGTTCTCTTAGGCAGCTTGGACATTTTTCAGGAAGGCTTGGTCTGCCGTCATCATTTCTGGAGTAGTTGATGCAGACATATTCATCTTCGCCATTGCCATTTATACTTAGGTGACCGGACACTGGATCCACTTCACAGGCAGTAAATTCAATCCTATTTTCCCCGTGATTCCAGGTTCGGTCAGAGACGTTTATACCCCTAATATTATTGGGCCAGATCCATTTATATTTAGTGTGTTTGCGGTGTCCAACTGGTGTTTTTGTTTGTATTGAGCCATCACCCGGTGTGGAACATAAAAATTTTTCTTCACTCAAGTCTTCAGAAACTGTTTGTTGGAGATAACCCCCAAAAGAGAGATCTCCACATTCATAACAGTATAGTAGTTCTAAAACCCTTGAGCCGCAGCCACATTGTAAGGTTGGGGTAGAAAACAGCTTTCCGACTTTTCGGTTGGAGTATTGGAATTTTGGATCGATTTGGTCACAGCTTTTATTAACGCACGCCCACATACCCTCCACTTGTTTGAAAAATGAATGCAATCTAAATGTGGGCAATGGGTTTTCAGGATCTCGATCACTCTTGTTTAGTATGGCTTTTAAAAAATCGTTGAAGTTATTAACCTTGCATTCATCAGCAAGATATCTTTCTAAATCTTTAACCGTCTGTGGCGTATCTGGCTCATTCCGCTTTTTCTGAACAGCTCCAATAGCTTCTGCAAGAAGGGAATGTTCTTCATAGCCGGAACGTTTGAATTCAGTTTTTTTGTTACCAGTAAGAAATTTAAAACTTTCTTTTTTTACTCCAAAAAACCTCTCAACAAACTGTTGGCCTTCTTTGCTATCATCTATTGAAGCCGTTGTAGCGACTATTCTAAGTTGATCTGAATCACATGTTAAGCCTATCCGATTTAAAAAATTTCGAATTGTTACGCCTACTTCGGCTCCTGATGTACCTCTGTACGAATGTAATTCATCTACAATAAGTGTAAATTTGTTTTCAGGATCTGACTGAAGCCAATCCTTTGTTTGTGTTAACAGGCTTTCTTCATTTTCACGCAAGAGCATAATGTTCAACATGGACGTATTGCTAATTAATACGTCTGGTGCTGCTGCCAGCATATCCCAGCGTGTAGTCATTTCTCCTGCGAGTGGTACCGAGAATAGTTTAGCGCCATCTTCATCTGATTGAAAACTCTTAGCCAATTCAGATTGTTCACGTAAACTTATAGCCAATTCATTAATTTTTTTTACTTCGGACGCTCTTAAAGAACCAGAGCTTGAAGGGTTCCATGTACCGCCTGGGGTTTCTCCAGTGTAACGGCCAAAGAAAAATAGCGGTAGGTTGTAGATATTCAATGCTTCAAGGGCAGCGCTTCTAAAGCGCGCCAATTGATCCTCCACCAGAGCATTTGTTGGGTATAAAATTAATGATTTTAGTCCGGGCTTGGGACCTTTTAATTTTGACCTGATATCAAGCCAATTAGCGCCTCTTTGGCATCCGTGGTCCCACCAGGGGTACAATTCCCCACTTAAGGGATGTCGCTTTCGATCCATCATAAACCGGGCAATTAAGGGTAGGAGAAAGCTTTCAGTCTTTCCTGATCCAGTACCAGTAGTTACAACAACATTGTGTTTGCCGTCTGGTGAAGAGCCTAAACTTGTAGTAAGTGCCTCAGCCTGATGCTTTCTTAATTTGTAATTATCACCAAAAACTATTTTAACTAAATTTTCAGCGAAATCTGCTGAAAGACCTAAAGTTTCACAGACTTGTACGCAATCTTCTGAGGCAGGGTAAGGATGGACCAGCTCAACAAGTGGCTCTGAATAAAGTGCTTTGTGTTGGAGAAGTAAGTTCTCTCTTTCTTGCCTTATTTTTGCAGATTTTAACCAATACTGAGTGTCATAATAGCGCCTGAATGCCTCTTGAACATGCTCCACCACTTCCACTGGACTTTTTAAGTTTGTCATAAATTTGTCCCATAATGATTTTCTAAAACTGAGTACCCCATATTTTTAGGGATATCGGAGTAAACGAAATTACCTGGCGTTAACTGAGTAGGCAGTGTGCCTGTACAGCTTACTAAAGCTCTCTCCACTAAGGGGGGTAAGTCACAGCCCACTTTTGCTGTAAAGGTACGATTGGTGGCGTTATATTCATGCAATCGAAGGTATTTTATGTCTGCTGCGTAAATTTTTGCTAAGGCAGCTGTTGAAGCTACCAGCTCGTTATTTTTTAAACGAATGGCATATATTGTGACTGGCCACTGTGTTCGATATCCACCACGCTCGTCAATTGAATCTACGTCAATCCAGCGGCACTTTTGTGGATCAAACTTTTGAAACTTTGATGTGCTACTTAATGATATCGGCGGCAAAGAAGAGTAAAGATTTGTGATATCCAAATCTCCTGTGGTCTCTCGGTCGGTGTCTCTAATTATCGTAAATTCAACGCCACAGGCTTGTTTTAGGACGTCCAAGATTTGATTTTCTGAATCAAGATCAAAATAATTAAAGATATATCTTTTAATTATGGATGTTTCATTAATGTTTATTATAGGCTCCCCAATTAGGGTAACGAGTTCATCTATAATTTCGTTGTTTCGAAAACCAGTAAGGAAAAACTTATTTTTACTTTCAATTAAATGGGGCTTTCGAACATGGCAGCGCTTTAGTTTTAAATTAGATCGGTTAAGTTCAATATCGATATGCCCGAGGGCACTCAATTGCCGAACCAAATTAAGTGCAAAAAGATTTGGTGCGTATGCTTCCTCACACAGTCTTTTAATAACATCCCAGTTTATGGTTCCTAAATAACACATCGCATCAAAGATTGTGTCTGCATCGTAAGGACTTTGGTCCATTGTGAAATGCTGTACAGGATTACTAAAAAGTGGGCTCTGTACCACATCAATTTTCGACCGATCTCTAGTGCCCACCCACAATCTTTTTTCATTACAATTTGTACAGATTTGAGTGTGCGTGGATTTCCCTGATGCTTTCTCTGGGACTTTCCAAGTGTGTATGTCGTTTTCTATACAAGACAGCGCTCCATCACCTACCAGAGTTTCTGAGTATACAAAATCTTCTTCTTCCTCATTGAAATTATTTTCTATAAAATGATCTCCAATAAATTTATGACTTTGCGTAATGTTTTTGTGTTGTTTCAGAGGGGGCAGTGACTTTGATAAAGTGCTATCGGGTTTATCTATTTTTGAAAATTCTTTTGGTATCTCAGTACAGCTCAAAACATTAAAAAGATCTGATGGGTAGGTTGCAAATTCATACTTTGAATCCAAGGGTCGTCGAGGGTTGTTAGCAGACCTAAAAGATAAATTGGTTTCTGAGAAGGAATTGTCCAAAGATGAGATTACAATATCCCTATCCGCAGCATCCGCGTTTAGTGTTGAAAGATCATGGCAGACAACAGTACCATCGTTTTTAATTGGATAAATATTATTCGTTGTGGGGCTATCTGGAACCTTTCTTATAACGGAAGTGGTCGCGATTTTAATACGCTCATCCTTTTTTTCAGATTGGAAGAGAAAATACAGCCTAGACCTTCTGTGATAGATGTTTCCAACGAGCCTAAGACCGCCAATAAACTCCAAATTTGTTTGGTTTTCACTGGGTAATAACCAATAATTTATGTCAAGTGCATCCCACGTTTCTACGGAAATTGATTGTATGAATCTAACACCAATTATACAAACATAACCATCTGGCAAACCTGGCAACTCTTCTATCGTTTCTTGGCTTCCATCAGCAGAATAATTAACAAAATTCTGAACCTGTTTTTGATATTTTTTCCTTACAAGGATGGCATGCTCTAAAAATAGTTTGGGTCGATCTACTTGATAAAAGAAGCCATCTGTCCTTTTTTCTAGGGCCATCGCTTGTCTTGGTGAAAATTTATACCGGGTTGTGCCTTCACGCTCGATTAGCGAGGCTCCCCTAAGTAGCATAGGACCAGTTTTGATTTGGTTTGGTGGCCCCAGAACTCCAATTTCTTCGTTTTCAGGAGCTAGGTGTATTTTTATTCCATCATCGAATACACCAGATTGCAAAGGCTCTTTAAGATGAATGTCCTTTTCAAAAACATCTCGACTTTTTGCTATAAATGAAATCAATAATTTTTTTTGGGGGAACTTTTTAAATGTAAAACGCACTCTTAATTGTGCCTGATACCCACTGCCGACTGGTTGGTGGTTGGATGGAGAGGTTATATTTTTAATTTCAT
>JABAYZ010000299.1:11718-13203 GCA_018608735.1 Flavobacteriaceae bacterium
TAATAATGATAATAATAATTTGAATAAATATTTTTAATTTCATCAAAAGCGTCAAGTACGATAATGTTTCGGAGCGACCTATCAGACCACAAATTTTGAAGATACTGGGTTGGACCTGTCGTTTTAAACCACCGCCCTAGAGCTTCTCCGACAATACCAATATCCTCCTCCACTGCTGCATTAAAACCTTGGCTTTCAAGAAAATATCGAATGTGTTTGCGGTCACCCTGTCGAATAAGGGCCTGAGAGATAGGATAACTAACGAAAGGTTTTGTTGGCATAAAAGGTTTGGCAGTTGGTAAGCCAAAAGTTCCATCATTTCTGATTAACCAAGAGTTAAAATTCCGCCACAATTTTTCTGTCTGTTTAAAGTATTTTTTAATATCTATCTGGTCGCTTTCTTTACTTATTTTAAAAGCATCAATGAAACGGTCATAGTAGTTGTTGAATGAAAACCTTTCGCCAGCTCTCATGCCTTCTGCAACTAAAGATAGCGAGCACAAAAAAAGTGTTGTTGGTGGAAATCCATAAAATCCCGATGTTTTCCAATTGTCATTTAACCTAATCAAATTTAAAAATGGATTACTTTTTCCGAGAATAATTTGTGATTTAACAACGTCAAATATTCTGTTTTCTAAATCTTCAGGATCTTCTGATAGTTCCTTGGCGAGGTGAGATGCCATATCTCCCTCAAAATCGAGATAAATATTTTTATGTTCATAACGGCCGCGGAATAAAAATTCGTTTAGAATATTATTTAATAAACTATAGTCATATCTACTGGATATCGCTTCGTCAGCGTCTTCTGATAAATCGTCATCGAGAGATCTTAAGATTTCCAAATCAACTCTATTACAATTTATTAGGAAAAGAGTTTTGTTTCGGATCAATACTGCAAGTAGATCATCTGGCTTAACAAATTTCTCAATACCTTCAGTCCAAAAAACTGGAATACCTTCGGACCCTTTTAATTTCTTATAACAGGCGGTGGCACTCGGGATCGTAACATTTTTGTTAGAAATAATTTTTGTATCAACTAGTTTTCTATTTGATTCTCCAGACTGTTGTTTGATGTAATCATGCAAATCCAGCCGTTTCATGTATTGAACAATATTTGTACCAGAAATAAGGGCTTTATTGTCTAAGCTATTACGAGTGACATGAATTAGATTTATTTCAAAACCCAATTTTAAAAATATGCCTTCAGCACGCTCTTTTACTTTGTTATCGAACATTTTCTAATAACTGAACCACTCACGCTATTGACAAAAATTCGTTGTTTATTGTCACAGGCAAACACGAGAATTGTCCAAACATAATTTTGATTTCAGTTTTCATTGTATGCATGCAGCAAAAAAAAACAATCTCATAATGAGAGAAAATCATATTATTGGTCATTTATAAAAAATATCTATCTTTAGGGTATCGCCAGAGGCACTGTCAGACAAAACGAGCTTGAGACGGGCAGGGTGGTCTCGTAGCCTC
>JABAYZ010000253.1:0-10905 GCA_018608735.1 Flavobacteriaceae bacterium
GTATTTTCAAATACAAACATCATTTCTTGATTTAAAATAGGAGTGTTTAATGATATCCATTGCATCATTTTTTTAAACCCCTCATTTGAGTTTTCAAATTGAAAAACAATTTGTTTTGTGTGTATGCAAACATCAATTAATAATTTACTTACATCAATTCCAATAATTTCTTTTGTTTTCATAATTTTGTAATTATAAGTTAATAAATAGTTACTTAAACTAAGACCTTTAATAAGGACGGAAACTGAAATTCTATATGGTTCTAAGTAACTTTATAAAAGAACGGAGACTAATACGGGGGATGGCTCTTAGAAGCTAGCTGGCCGCGAAAGTTCACTCCGTTCTTTTGCTTTTTAATTATCAACAAAATACGAGTTATTAACAAAGAAAAAAAGAAGCAAAAAAAGAAATTTCATCATCATTACTACGATTTTAATTTAAGGTTATTTCTATTTTGCTAATCTAAAGGCTAGCCGTGACAGCTAGAGTAAGAAGAAAAAAAGGAAATAGAATAAACAATGAGTAGAACATATACTAATGAATTTGTTAACTGCATCATGCAAACAGCCTGACGTTTGCGCAACTGTGGGAAATTAACAAACAAAATCTACTGTTAAATAAACTAATATGAAAATAAGCTTTACAATATTGATATTTCTATTCACGCAAATATTTTATTCTCAAGTTAAGATTGAAGAGGACAACTTGACTATTGAGTATGCAAAAACTAAAAAAGCGAGTCAATTTATAGGGATGGTAACAAACGTTAGAACAAAGTCAGATGAAATAGTTCAATACAATATTAAAGTCAGAATTGAGATGAGTGATAATAACATAAGGCCTTTTGATGCTAACAAGTTTTCACTATTAGATAACCAAAATGAAATAAGATTAAGACCCATAGATGTAACATACACAAATTTGACAGATAAATGGCATTTCATTAAATTAATTAAGAATAAACCCAAATATAAATCTTTAGAAGATCGATATGAACCAGATATAAAAGATACGTTTTTAGATTATGAGTTTGAAGGGATTAATAATTTAAGCTTACCTATATGTTATGAAGCATATAATAAATATAAAATAAGTTTTAAAAATCCAGATAGGGAATGTCATGAATCATATTTTGAGCCTAAAGATTTAAGAAAGAGAAATATAAACTTGTATTTTCCAATACTAAAAAATGTAAATAATGTCACGCTTTATTATGGGTATACGAAAATTGCAGATATAAAGTTAAAAGTTAAGAATAAAAAACACTAACCTCCAATCACGCCACCCCCGCTCCGCAAAGTCTCCCGACTTTGAGACACATAAAAGGAACAATAAATAAGTTAAAAGCATAAATTTGAAATAAGTTTATATCATACGAAATCAAGAAAAAACACGTTTTTACAAAATCATATCTGAAAAAGGAACAACCGTCGTATAGCCCTTAGACTTAAAATAGGCCATATCAGTAGCGTTACCAGTGGCGAGGAAGAAGTCACCGCCCCAAGCACCCAAGCTCTTAATAGCCCCCTGATAATCTGAAAACAATGCCCCTTTTAAAGGCGGTTGTTGGAGAAGTGTAGAGATGTAACGTTCGTGTGTTTCTATCAGCGATTCAAAGGTGTTCAAGTCGCTGCAATTCAAAAGTTCTAAAGTTAGACTGTTTAGCTCCGAAAAATCAAGCGATGTATCTGCAGTCAGTGATTTGTAGGTTGCAATCCCCTCTCTACTGTTTTGTTTTTGGTTGCGGTGGACAAAAAATAATGACGCTGAAAAAGAAGGCGAAAACACTACAGGTTTAATCGTTGGTTTCTCGTTTTTCAATTGATACAAAATCCCCGAATCGTATTGTGCGCAAGCTACATCAAATCCACTACCGCCAAAAGTCAGAGCCAGCAATTCAAACGCATCTACTTGGGCCCATTGGGCTAAATTATTAATTAGGGTAGAGGAGGAGCCTAAGCCCCAGTTTTCTGGAAATTCGAGGGTTGATGTGATGATATACCCTTGTTGAGCTTCAAAAAGAGTTGGGTTCAACTGTTGCAAAGCTTCCAAAACTTGTACGAGACGAGCTGCAATAGCTGATGTATTGGATGTGGAAATTTTTAAAAAAGGATCGATCGTAAATTCTGCTTCAAACCAAACCACCCCTTCATTGGAAATGCTTTTCCAATGGATTGTGTTTTTAGAAGAAGTTTCAACTTTTAGGAATTGCCCAAATTTGGTTGGCAACGCCAAAGCCAAAGCGCCGTCTAAAACCGCATATTCTGCGCTGATCAATAATTTTCCATGACTGTAAAACGATTGCATTAGGCTCTTAGGTTTTTAAGGGCTTCAACCACTGCACTGTGGGTGACGGTATGGGTTTTGAAGTGTTCGATTAAGTGTATTTTTTCAGCGGTATTGGCTTCAAATTGATTCAATATATTAAGCAAGTGCATTTTCATATGTCCTTGTTGAATGCCGGTTGTGGTGAGGGATTTTAAGGCGGCAAAATTTTGAGCAAGTCCCGCCACGGCCACAACTTCCATCAATTCCTTGGCAGAAGGGTTACCTAACATCTCCAAGGCAGTTTTTACCATGGGGTGTAAGCCTGTCAGTCCGCCAACAGTACCCAGCGCAAGTGGTAGTTCAATCCAAAATTTAAACACTCCATCTTCTAAAGAAGCATGCGTTAAACTTGAATAACTCCCTGAACGTGCGGCGTAGGCATGTACGCCTGCTTCCACCGCTCTAAAGTCATTTCCAGTCGCTAATACTACAGAGTCCACGCCGTTCATAATACCTTTATTATGCGTCACTGCACGGTAGGGTTCCACTTCAGCAATCTGTACGGCTTGTATAAATCTATCTGCAAATTCTTGACCTGTATAGGAGTTTGTTGCGAGTGCATCCACCTTACAACTCACTTCGGCACGCACAATACAATCCGGAACATAATTAGACAAAATACTCATCACCACCTGAATGTTTTTTGAACAGACTTTAAAGGTTGTTGCAATCTGTTCCAAACAGGAATTGATGAAATTTGCGCCCATGGCATCTTTGGTTTCAAATGTCACATGCAGTTGATAGTATCCAGAAAGTTTAGCAGTTTTATCAACCAATGCGATGTCTAAAATACCACCTCCACGCGCCTCCATATTTTTGGTGATGGCTTTTGTTGCCTCGAAAAGTTGTGGTTTTATCGTTTTAAATAGAGCTTCCAATTCAGAAAATGCTCCGTGAAACATAAAATGAACTTGACCCACTTTGGTTGTAGAGCGTACTTTTGCTTTGAAACCGCCGCGTTTCATCCAAAATTTTGCAGCATTACTTGCTGCAGCAATTACCGAACTTTCTTCGATAGTCATGGGGATGACATACATTTTATTGTTAATCAAAAAATTTGGAGCCACTCCAAAAGGGAGGTAGAAGTTAGAAATCGTATTTTCGGTAAATTCGTCATGGAGCTTCTGAAGTGCGATATCAGAATTCCAATACCGTTCCAAATCGGCTTTAGCCTGAGGATTATTTTGAAAATGAGTTGAGATTAACCACTCAATTTTTTCAGCTTTTGTAAACTTTGAAAAACCAGAAACGGAATTCTCCATAAATGTCTTTTTTTTGAAATACAAAGATACTATTCTTCAAATTATTATGGCGTAGCAATTATTGTAATTGCATATTTATCTGTTAATATTAATGGTTTTTTGCTAATTTTTTAGTAAACTTGAGCTAATATTATCAAAAACCCTATTTATTATGAAAGCGCCTTTAATCTATCTATTCAGTTGTCTGTTTATATTAACAGCGGCTTCACAAACATCTTCCATCTCTCTTGATCAGATTTGGGATGGGACTTTCAGAACACAAGGCCTGACTGCTTTGCATTCGATGAACAATGGACAACAGTATTCGGTATTAAATTTTGACAGATCAACCCGATCCACTACCATTGATTTATATGACTATAAAACCTTATCCAAACTCAAAACCATCGCAACCTCCCAATCGATGGACGCCATTCCTTATTTTACCAATTACACGTTCAGTGACGATGAAACTCAAGTCCTCCTTGAAACCGAAAGAGAGCCGATATTTCGATACTCTTTTTTAGGGGTATTTTATGTGTATAATATCAATTCCAAACGTCTTGAGAAAATTTCTGAATATAAAATTCAAGAACCTCACTTTTCACCAGATGGAACAAAAGTGGCCTATGGTCGAAATAATAATATATATATAAAAGATTTGACATCGGGAGCCACAAAGCAAATTACGTTTGATGGCCAAAAAAATAAAATCATTAATGGCATTACAGATTGGGTGTATGAAGAGGAATTTGCCTTTGTACGCGCTTTTGAATGGAATGCTTCCAGTAATAAAATTGCTTTTATTCGTTTTGATGAAACTGAAGTTCCAGAATTTTCAATGGATATTTACGGCACCGAACTGTATCAAACTCAAGAGGTGTTTAAGTACCCAAAAGCAGGAGAGAAAAATGCAGAAGTATCGCTTCATTTCTATGATTTAAACGCAGATAAAATTTCTAGTGTTGATTTATCCAAGACCTATGATGATTTTTATATTCCTAGAATTAAATGGACTAACGACCCCAATATTCTATCGGCTCAATACATGAACAGACATCAAAACAGCTTAGACCTTTGGCTGATTAACCCAGCAACTAATCAAGCCAACTTAGTGTTGACAGAAAAAGATGATGCCTATGTAGATGTCACAGATAACCTTACCTTTCTTGAAGATAATAGTTTCATCTGGACGAGTGAAAAAGATGGTTTTAATCATATCTATCATTACGCCAAAGATGGAAAACTGAAAAATCAAATCACAAAAGGTGCTTGGGAAGTAACGGCTTATTATGGGTTCAATGAATCCGCCAAAACACTCTACTACCAATCTGTAGAACATGGATCTATCAATCGGGATGTGTATTCAATTCGTTTAAATGGTAAAAACAAAAAACGACTCTCATTACAAGAGGGTACAAATGATGCAGACTTTAGTGCAAATTTCACCTATTTCATCAAAACTTATTCCAGTGCCACAACACCACCAAAGTTTACATTAAACGATTCCAAAACAGGTCGATTGGTAAAAAACATTAAAGATAATTCAGCACTTTTAGAAACTCTAAGTCGCTATAAATTTTCTAACAAAGAATTCAGTACCATCAATGTCAACGGTAATGATTTAAACATGTGGATGCTAAAGCCTGCCGACTTTGACGCCACTAAAACCTATCCACTTTTAATGTTTCAATACTCAGGGCCAGGGTCGCAACAAGTGGCAAATTCTTGGAATAATTCGCGAGATTATTGGCACCATTTTTTAGCACAACAAGGCTATATCGTGGCTTGTGTAGATGGACGTGGCACAGGATTCAAAGGGGCCGATTTTAAAAAAGTCACCTATTTAAATCTTGTTAAATACGAAACTGAAGATCAAATTCAGGCCGCAAAACAAATAAGCACACTACCCTATATAGACGCGAGTCGAATTGGGATTTGGGGATGGAGTTACGGCGGTCATATGAGCACCAACTGTTTGCTAAAAGGAAATGATGTTTTTAAAATGGCCATTGCTGTGGCACCTGTCACAAGCTGGCGTTTCTATGACACCATTTACACGGAGCGTTTTATGCGAACCCCACAAGAAAATCCAAGCGGTTATGATGATAATTCTCCATTTAACTATCCAGAATTATTAAAAGGCGATTACCTTTTGGTACATGGATCTGGCGATGACAATGTGCATGTCCAACATACGATGCGTATGGTAGAAGCCTTGATTCAAGCCGATAAACAGTTTGACTGGGCCATCTATCCCGATAAAAACCACAGCATTTATGGTGGGAATACCACCATGCATTTATACACGAAAATGACTAATTTTTTACACGAGAAATTGGGCGATAAACGAACGAATTAAAATTAACCAATAAATAATTTATTAACTAATACTAAATTTATGTCAACGACAACTACAGTAAATCAAAAAGAACTCTGGGGCCACCCTGTTGGATTGTATGTACTATTTTTCACGGAGATGTGGGAACGCTTTTCTTACTATGGAATGCGCGCGTTACTAACACTATACCTAGTTGAAAAAACTACTGAAGACAATCCCGGCTTGGGTTGGTTAGATTCGGAATCGATAATGCTTTATGGATGGTACACTATGCTTGTTTATGTTATGTCAATTCCAGGTGGAATGATAGCCGATAAAATTTTAGGTCAAAAGAAAGCAGTGTTATATGGTGCTTTAACTTTAGTAGCTGGACACGGAATTTTAGCTGTGGATGAAATGTGGGCGTTTTACACTGGATTAGTTCTTATTGTTCTTGGGGTAGGTCTTTTAAAACCAAACATTTCAACTATGGTTGGAGGTTTATACAAGGAAGGTGATATAAGACGCGATAAGGGGTTTAGTATTTTCTATATTGGAATCAATTTAGGTTCTCTTTTAGCTACATTTATTGTAGGTTATGTTGGAGAAAAAATAGGTTGGCATTATGGTTTTGGATTAGCTGGAATTGCAATGCTTTTCGGATTATTTGTTTATATGTATGGACAAAAGTATTTGACTCATGTTGGTAATAAACCAACAGAGTTAGAGAAAAATGAAGATGTTTCCCTATCAAAATTATTTTTGGATCTTTTAAAATCGCCTATAAATTTAGGGGTAGTGGCACTAATTTCGGCTTATGGTGTCTATGCTGGATTTAATTATTCTGGGGTTGATAGTTGGGGATATACAGCTTTATTTATTTTTATTGCTTTGGTTGCTGGAATTATGATGATGATATATAAGAATCTTGAAAATCAAATTTCTAAAGACAGATATTTAGTTCTCTTATTATCTTTTCTAATTGTAATTGTATTTTGGGGAGCTTTTGAACAAGCGGGAGGTTTAATGAGTATTTATACTAAAACCAATACAGATAGAATATTATTTGGATGGGAAATTCCTGCAACTTGGTTTCAAGGGTTGAACGCTGGTTTTATTATCATTTTCGCAACTCTTGTAGCGAGTTACTGGGCAAAACGAAAATTAAAGGGAAAAGAAGGTTCTTCATTATTTAAAATGGCTGTTGGGACTATGATTATGGGTCTTGGATTTGTTTTTATGATTTTTGCGGCTGCCGAATTTAATGCCAACGGAAGTTCAGGAATGCAGTGGTTAGTTTTAGCCTATCTATTTCATACTATTGGAGAATTATGTTCATCGCCAGTAGCTTTATCTTTTATTACAAAGTTAGCACCAGCCAAATACGCCTCCTTAATGATGGGAGTTTATTTTGCTGCTACAGGATTGGGAAATAAGGTTGCAGGGTCAATAGGTGAATCTGCATCAGAATTTGGAGAATATGCTATATTTTCTGGAATAGCAATTTTTACAGTTATATTTGGACTCTTAGTCATTTTAATCTTAAAACCTTTAAAACGTTTAACCCATGGTGCCGAAGACAACGAAAGAATCCTTTAACTAGAAGTTATAAATTAACCAACATTATATAGATAACTATTATTATGACAACAGATATTAATGGCATGTTCAAAGACAAAGTCTTGAGGCATCCCGCCGGACTTTTTGTATTGTTTTTCACAGAGATGTGGGAGCGTTTTTCTTATTATGGCATGCGGGCCTTGCTCGTGATGTTTTTCACCGCATCACTCCTTGATGGGGGTTGGGGCTGGCCTCGAGAACATGCCTATGCAATTTTTGGAACCTATACCTCTCTAGTTTATTTATCCACCCTTTTAGGCGGTTATTTTGCAGATAAAAAAATTGGCTACCGCTATGCGGTTGTTGTTGGCGCGCTACTCATGACTCTTGGCCATGGTGCCATGGCTATCGAAACGCCATTTTTTATCTATTTAGGGCTCACCTTATTAGTGTTTGGAAGCGGATTTTTTAAACCAAATATGACCTCAATCATTTCAGAAATGTATAAAGGAAAAGACGAGAAAAAAGACGGTGCCTACACCATTTTTTATATGGGTGTCAATGCAGGTGCCTTTTTAGGGATTCTTCTTTGTGGCTACCTTGGCGAACAAGTTGGCTGGCGTTGGGGCTTTGGATTAGCAGGCGTTTTTATGCTGTTTGGATTACTTCAATTTTGGTTTGCTCAAAACATCTTTGGAGACATCGGAACAAAACCTGAAAAGGTTGATACTGCGATTGAGTTCAGCGCAGACGAGCCTAAACTAAACCCATTTACACAACTTCAATTGGGATTGATCGCCGTTGCAGGACTTTTGGGAATCTCATGGATTTTTAATGATCCCATTTCTAAAATATCAGAGGGCGCTTATAATTTATTCGATTTTAGTCTATTTGGAATGGAAGGCTCTAGCCTTGCCATTCTAACCGCTCTAGGATTGTTTGTAGCACTGTTAGTGATCCGAATTCCAAAGTATGACAGAATCACTCGAGACCGCATGTTGGCCGTCATATTCTTTGCCTTTATTACAATATTCTTTTGGGCAATATTCGAACAAGCTCCTAGTTCATTAACCATCTTTGCACGCGATTATACGCAACGCGTTCTTGAGGGGAATTCAGCCTTTATATTCAAAATAGTAAATACCTTAATGACCATTATTCCGTTGGGAATTATCACATGGGTATTATGGCTATTATTCAAAAAAACGTTTTCAAAATATGCACTTTCAAATATTTTTCTAGCGATCAGTTTTATCATCATTTGGTCTATTGCTATTTGGATGTTAGCCATTGAATTTGGTAAAGATATTGCTGAAGTGCCCGCATCTTGGTTTGGCGTTTTAAACTCCTTATTTATTATTGCCTTTGCCCCTCTATTTTCAAAATGGTGGGAAAGTAAATACAACCCCAATGCCAACATGAAATACGCCATTGGAATGGTTTTATTAGGAATCGGAATGGCCTGTGTAGCTATTGGCGCTTCATCAATTGAGCCTGGGGCAAAAACCGCATCTGTCAGTATGATTTGGTTAATATTAGTTTACTTTTTTCATACCATGGGCGAACTATGTATTTCTCCAGTGGCCCTATCTTATGTTAGTAAATTAGTGCCAGGCCGAATGATTGCCATGATGTTTGGAATCTGGTATTTAGCCGTTGCCATCGGGATGAAGCTAGCCGGTGTCTTTGGTGAAGCCTCTGAAGGAATCGCGCAATCGGAAGGTTTAAGCTATTTCTTCTGGGTATTAACCGCAGTTGCGGTCGGACTAGGAGTATTGTCTGCACTGTTATATCCAGTAATTAAAAAATTAATGCATGGAGTTCGTTAATTTTGGTATTATATTTGTTATAAAATTATAAAAATAAATACATGAAACAAGTTATAATAGTCGTCTTCCTCCTATTGGGTACAACGACACTTTTTGCACAATCTATTAATTGGGTTAGCATGGATGAAGCACTGGAGCTGCAGCAGAAAGCACCTAAAAAAATCCTCATTGATATGTACACCTCTTGGTGTGGGCCATGTAAAATGTTGGATCGTAATACGTTTACAAATAAAGACTTGATTGCCTTTGTAAATACACATTATTACGCAGTTAAATTCAATGCAGAAGGGAATGAGGTCGTTAACTTTAAAGATCAAAAATTCACAAACCCTAATTATAAACCCGAGAAGGCAAAACGTCGAAATAGCCAACACGAATTCACACGTTATTTAGGAGTGAATGCCTATCCGACTATGGTGTTTTTAGGTCTAGATGCAGAGTTGATTGCTCCAATTCCAGGTTACCAAACAGCACAACAACTAGAGTTATATTTGAGGTTATTTAAAGACAACACCTATAAAGAATTGAACGACCAAGAGTCCTTTAATGGGTATTACAAATCATTCGTGCCATCTTTTATGCCCTAGTATTAATACGTAATAAAAAAGGCGCCCTTTTCACGTGTTTCGTGGAAAGGGATTTTTTTTGCTTTACAGCTTAATTTCCAACGCTCTTGATCTGTTTTGAAATTACTACCGTCCCATATAATTAGTTCAGGATGCAGGCTATCAATCAAACGGTTTAAGTTAATTTTTGGCGATTGCCTTAATAAAACCCAATGAGGCTCTACACTTTTAACCGTATAAATCCCAAGGCTGTCCACTACCAACAACAGCTTGCCATCAATTTTATAGAGGTGTTGTATGCTATCTGTGGTTTGGGTTTTAATACCCGCGCCAATTTTATAGTCTTCTAGCATTCGCTGATTGTTTATGGAGTCCAAATCATGATGAATCTCCAGATGCTGTTTGGACTGCAACCCAAAAACACTATGTCTCGTTTTATGGAAAACAACAAACGAATTCTTTGAGGTCAGTGCTGGAAGTTGTTGCACAAAGATTTGAAAACTCAAGATGCCTATTCCCAAAATAATAAAGTTTTTAAACGTCTTTTTATGATAAAAAATGCCAACCAAAAACAGGATGAGGTAACTAATCACTAGAGCGGTTAGATCAAAGGAAATTTGCTCAAATAGAAACGCTTCTTTGGAGGCTACCCATTCTACAAATCGATTCATGAACTGAATGAGCCGTCCTAAGGAGTTGACTAAAAATTCTGGAGGTTTGTGAATCACGACTAAAATTAAGGTTGCAATTCCCAAACAAAGTATAACGATCAGACAGGGAACAACGACCATATTGGTGATAAAGAACAAGCCTGGAAATTGATGGAAATAATAGAGGCTGATGGGTAAAACACCTATTTGTGCAGCGATGGATACTTTGAACAAATCAAGAAACCAATTAAAAATTCGATTTTTAAAACGCCACCACGAATCTAAAACAGGCTTCACGATGATAATTGAGGCGACCGCAGCATAACTGAGTTGAAACCCTACATCAAAACAAAATTGAGGGCGAAAGAGTAGGAGTATAAACGCAGATACCGCCAAAGTGTTTAAGGGTTT
>JABAYZ010000253.1:11005-12892 GCA_018608735.1 Flavobacteriaceae bacterium
AAAAGTAAGGCCTGAATAAAAGCCAATTCAATAGGTTTGAATGAGAGTTGTTTTAACTGTTCATTTAAATGTTCTCGAATTTTTTCAGTGTAATCAATTAGAGTTTTTGGATTTTGCTGAATTACTAATATAGGATCATTTTTCAGAGACACTTGATGGAAAATTCCGATGCGTTCTAAATAGTTTTTGTAGTCAAATTGATACGGGTTTAACGGCTTATGAATGGATTGAATTTTTGTTTTGACCAAAATGCGGTTATTCACTTTCAAATTGTCTAAGGTTGAGTCCTTGCTCAAATTCAACACTAGTGTCCCCGTTACCATAGCGGAATCGATTGATGTAATTTGCACATAATACCGATGGTGATAGGCCGTAGGTTTTAATCGTTTTTTTACTTCAAAATTAAGCTCGTAAAATTGGTCCTCGCTTAGGTTTTTGAGATGAGAATAATGATATTTAGAGAATGTAGGTGCATGTATTTTAGAAACAAATATGCCGAGAACAACCATAGCCAATAGCACCATATACGATGGCCAAAACAAGGTTTTGTTTTGCCTCTTACAAAAGTAATGCGCCAAAATTAAGACAAAGAGTATAATACCAATACTCCATGAAATTGTAGCTAAAGAAAACGAAATATAATCGCTTACTACAATGCCAATAGCGAGAAATATGGTGAGTTTTAATATGGGATAATTAAAGGCTTTCATTCAACGAAAACCCAAACCATTGGTTATGGTTCAGAAGTAGGTTTTAGATTAAGGGTTACTTTTAAACCCCTAATTTAATGAATTGTAAATTAATTTTGCAACATTTTGACTAGCGCCTGCACCACCAAGTTTTGTTTCAAGTTCATAATAGGCTTCAAATTGTGCATCACGAATAGGTCCCTCTAAGATAGAAGACAGTTCTTTTGTCAAACGCTTTGAGTTGAATTCGCCTTGAATTAATTCGGTTACAACCGCTTTGTTTAGGATTAAGTTTACTAGCGAAATAAACTTCAATTTCACCAACTGTTTACCAATTTGATAGGAAATCCAACTGGTTTTATAACACACCACTTCAGGGACTTTAAATAATGCCGTTTCTAGAGTGGCTGTTCCGGAAGTAACTATCGCAGCATGTGAAACACTAAGTAAATCATAGGTGCGATTTTCAACAAAATACACATTTTCGTTTCTCTCAAAAGTTCTATAAAATTCAGGAGCCTGACTAGGAGCCCCTGCAATTACAAACTGATAATCTGGGAATGATTTGACGACGCTTAACATTACCGAAAGCATTTTGTTTATTTCCTGCTTGCGACTCCCAGGAAGGAGTGCTATGATCGGCTTTTCATTTAGCTGGTGTGTTTTACGAAAGGCTGTTTCATCAACTGGGTTTCGGTCAGCTATAGCATCAATAAGCGGATGCCCCACAAATTCTACAGGCATGCTGTGTTTATCTTCATAAAATCCTTTTTCAAAAGGAAGAATAACATACATCTTATCCACATCACGTTTGATGGCAGTAATACGATTTTCTTTCCATGCCCAAATTTGAGGAGAAATATAATAATGCGTTTTAAATCCCTGTATTTTTGCCCACTTTGCAATGCGCAGATTGAACCCAGGATAATCTATAAAAATCAAACAATCAGGCTGGTACCCCTCAATATCTTTTTTGCAAAAGGATAAATTTTTGGTGATGGTTCTAAGGTTCATGACCACTTCAAAAAAGCCCATAAAGGCCAATGCTTTGTAATGCTTTACCAAAGTACCTCCTACATTTTGCATTAAGTCGCCACCCCAAAATCTGAACTCTGCTTTAGAATCTGTTTTTTTAAGGGCTTTCATAAGGTTTGCAGCGTGCAAATCTCCCGAGGCTTCTCCAGCAATAATATAATAC
>JABAYZ010000116.1:0-10494 GCA_018608735.1 Flavobacteriaceae bacterium
ATGTCAAAGAGGTTTTTGTAAAACGCACCAAACTTTTTAATGCCATGCGTAGTTTCTTTAACGAAGCTGGATATTTTGAGGTTGAAACTCCCGTATTACAACCAATTCCAGGAGGCGCTGCGGCGCGTCCGTTCATCACACATCACAACAGTTTAGACATTCCATTATATATGCGAATTGCAAATGAATTGTATCTAAAACGATTGATTGTTGGTGGATTTGATGGGGTCTATGAGTTTTCTAAAAACTTTAGAAATGAAGGGATGGACCGCACACACAACCCTGAGTTTACTGCCATGGAAATTTATGTGGCTTACAAAGATTATAATTGGATGATGGAATTTTGTGAGCAATTGCTAGAGCATTGTGCCATCGCCGTAAATGGGACTACAAAAGCGACTTTTGGAACGCATGAAATTGATTTTAAGGCACCTTATGCGCGAATCACCATGGCTGACTCTATAAAGGAGTTTACTGGATTTGATATCACTGGAAAAACAGAAGATGAGATTCGCGAAGCGGCTAAAAATTTGGGTGTTGAAGTAGATAACACTATGGGTAAAGGTAAATTGATTGATGAAATTTTTGGAGAAAAATGTGAAGGCAACTACATCCAACCAACATATATCACAGATTACCCAAAAGAGATGAGTCCGTTATGTAAAGAACATCGCGAAAACCCAGAACTTACAGAGCGTTTTGAATTAATGGTTTGCGGGAAAGAAATTGCGAATGCTTACTCGGAATTAAATGATCCTATTGACCAACGTGAGCGTTTTGAGCATCAACTTAAATTGGCGCAAAAAGGCGATGATGAAGCGACTGAATTTATTGATGAAGATTTTTTAAGAGCACTTGAATACGGAATGCCACCAACTTCTGGAATGGGCATCGGAATGGACCGTTTGATTATGTTTCTGACCAATAATGCCTCGATTCAAGAAGTATTGTTTTTTCCACAAATGAAACCAGAGAAAAAAACAGTGGTTTTAAGTGATAATGAAAAAGCAATTTTTGAGGTCTTAAAATCAAATTCTGGTATTCAATTAGCAGCCCTAAAAACACAATCTGGTCTGAGTAATAAAGGCTGGGACAAGGGCATCAAAGGGCTAACTTCAAAAGAGCTTGCTAAAGTCTATAAGGTTGATGACATTCTTAGAGTTGACTTGACGGATTGATTTGTGAGAATAATATTTTAGCCCAAACGTTAAGTTTGGGCTTGTTTTATACAGGGTTAATATTTTTTTCAAAGCGGTTATGAATCCATAAAATGAGAAGTCCAAAAGCGATTGAACTAATTATTAAACAATTGTTTAATAGGCCGTCTACTGAAAATGATAAGCGAATAAGAATTGTTGATATAATAAATCCTGAGTTTCTAATGACTTTATGAAACTGATCGGTATAGAAAAACGAGAAGAGCAGCAGAAATACATCGACAATAATTAGAATCGCAAAAAACTCATCAAAGAAAATACTGTTTATATCTTTCAAAGCGAGTGATAAATTTTCTGGACTGTTTTGAAAAGCCCAACTTCCAAACGTGAGCAGTCCAATCCCAACAAAAACAGGAACTAGGATGGTTGCCATGAATTTTTTGATGGCTATAAACTGCTGAATTTGAGCTGGTGCTAGGGGTTTTGAATTATTTGACACCTGTAGTTTTTGACGTTCTAAAGAGAAGAGATAGATCATGAAAAACAGTAGTAATGCGGTGATAATATCATAGGTAAAATTAAGGTCATTTTTAATATCAAACCAATCCGAATTGAGTTCCAAATTGGCTAAATCTTTGAAAATACGTCGGATAACAATCAGTGTTATAATTTCATACTGCTTGCCAATATAGGTGGTGATGGATCGCGGTAAATAGTAAATCAACAGATAGACTTCATAAATTAAAATAAATGAGAAGGGGGTGTAAATTGCTGCAATTGGAGAATTAAAAAATTTGACCCCTTCAGGAATCATAATAACTTGATTTTGCACCAAATAAATGGTAATAAGATGTGCTAAAAAACTGAGGATAGCAACAATAAGAATAAACCGTTCTACCTTGTTTTTTATAGTTTCAGACAACACTGAATTATAAAAAAATGCATTTAATTTTGAGATCATTACACGTTGATTTAAAATTGGTTAAGCCTAGAAAGATTATTGAATTTACGAAAAACAAATGAACTTTCGTAGAATTTGCATCAATATATTGTGGTATTTATAAATATGCGTTAGTTTTAAAACAATTGAATCAGACGATTTAAGAATCCCTAAATGTAACCTATGTTACAATTAAGAAGATTTTAAAGCTCTAGTTTTGTAAAACATAAAAAGCACTGATTTAGTCATAATATACAAAAGTTAAAAAACATGATTCAAGAGCTAAAAGCGAGTTACGGACATCAATTTGAGGATGCATTACTTGTAGAAATTTCACAAGTAGGTACTTTTAAGGACGTTCCGGCTGGTTATAAGATGATAGAAATTGGGGACTATATCAAAGGAATGCCTCTGTTGTTGTCTGGTGCTATCAAAATCTTAAGAGAGGATTCTGACAGCGATGAGTTACTACTCTACTATCTAGAAAAAGGAGATACCTGTTCCATGACCATGAGTTGTTGTCTGGGACAAGCCAAAAGTGAAATCAGAGCGATTGCAGAAATAGACACAAAACTAATCATGATTCCCGTCATAAAGATGGAAGAATGGGCTGCGAAATACAAGTCTTGGAGAAATTTTGTATTTGAAAGTTATCATAAACGCCTCAACGAATTACTACAAACAGTGGACGCTATTGCGTTCACAAAAATGGATGAGCGCTTATTGAATTTTTTAAAAGAAAAAGCCCGCATCACTAATAATTCTTCCATATACAATACGCACCAAGAAATTGCTTACGAACTACACAGCTCAAGAGTGGTAATATCAAGACTCCTTAAAAAACTAGAAAATTTAGGCAAAATTGAGTTGAAACGAAGCCACATTCAAATCATTGATTTAAATTAAAATATTTAGTATGGAACTGATAGAACTCTTTGGATTCATTTGCGCGTTGATTATCGGAGTTTCACTTGGACTGATTGGCGGTGGGGGCTCTATATTGGCCGTCCCTGTTTTGGCATATCTGTTTTCGTTTGATGAACGCAACGCAACCTCCTACTCCTTATTTATAGTTGGAATGAGTGCTTTAATCGGTGGACTGAAACAGCATTTTAAAGGGTATGTCGATTGGAAAACGGCCATCGTTTTTGGTTTGCCTGCAATTGTAGGTGTGAGCCTAGTGAGACATTTTCTAGTACCAGTACTTCCTGAAGAATTGTTTCATATTGGTTCGTTTGTTTTTACACGCCGAATGGGTATGTTTGGACTCTTTGCACTCCTCATGATTCCTGCCGCATTTTCGATGCTGAAACAACAAAAAACACCGACTTTAAAAAAGGAAAAAACAGTCTCCTACAATTACCCCTTAATATTAATAGAAGGATTGCTTGTTGGAGGAATTACCGGACTCATTGGAGCTGGCGGTGGATTTTTAATCATACCCGCATTGGTGATTTTGGCAAATGTAGAAATGAAAATTGCTATTGGAACCTCTTTAATTATCATTGCTTTTAAGTCCCTTCTAGGTTTCTTTATTGGCGATGCTACTACTATGGAAATCGATTGGGAATTTCTATTCACTTTTACAGGAATTGCCATTGTAGGAATTTATATTGGTAGTTACTTAAGTAATTTTATAGATGGTGGAAAACTCAAAAAAGGGTTTGGGTATTTTATTTTCATAATGTCCTTATTTATCTTTTACATGGAGTTCTTTTTGAACTGAGCTAAAAAACAATCTTCAATGTAACAAAGGTTACTGTACAAGCTATTCACACTTCCTAAATTTGCATTATCAAACAAAAGTTGCCACCATGAAAATAGAACAAATCTATACAGGCTGTCTTTCCCAAGGCGCTTATTATATTGAAAGTAACGGAGAAGTTGCAATTATTGATCCTTTGAGAGAGGTAAAACCCTACCTCAACCGAGCAAAACAAGACAATGCAACAATAAAATATATTTTTGAAACGCACTTCCATGCCGATTTTGTGAGTGGTCATGTCACACTTTCTAAAGAAACGAATGCCCCCATTATTTACGGCCCAAACGCAAACCCAAAATTTGAAGCTACCATCGCTACCGATGGTCAAGAATTTAAATTAGGGAACCTTACAATTATTGCCCTTCATACCCCTGGTCATACGATGGAGAGTACTACCTATCTTTTAAGAGATGAAAACGGAAAAGACCATGCAATTTTCAGTGGAGATACTCTATTTTTGGGAGATGTCGGAAGGCCTGATTTGGCACAAAAAAATGGCAATTTAACCATCGAAGACTTAGCAGGATTTCTTTATGAGAGTTTGCGCGAAAAAATCATGGTACTTTCAGATGATGTGGTAGTGTATCCTGCTCATGGAGCAGGCTCTGCTTGTGGTAAAAATATGATGAAAGAAACCGTGGACAGCTTGGGAAATCAAAAAAAGATGAATTATGCACTTCGTGCTGATATGACCAAAAAAGAATTTATTTCCGAAGTAACCCATGGGATTTTACCACCTCCAGATTATTTCCCAGCAAATGTAAAATTAAATATTGAAGGGTACGATGATTTTGACACAGTTTTAAAAAGAGGTACTCAAGCCCTGTCACCTCGTGCTTTTGAAGCAGCAGCGAATGAAACTTCAGCTATTGTTTTAGATGTTCGGCACCAAGATGCTTATGAAAAAGGTCACATTCCTAGTTCCGTTTTTATTGGTTTGGATGGGGAGTTTGCCCCTTGGGTAGGCGCCTTGATTGCCGACGTCAAACAACCGCTATTATTAGTCACAGAACAAGGTCAGGAAGAAGAAGCCATCACACGTTTATCACGCGTCGGTTTTGACCAAACGCTTGGATTCCTCCAAGGTGGTTTTGAAGCATGGAAAAAAGCTTCCATGGAATACGATATGGTTAGCTCCATCTCAGCTGAGGCATTTAAAACAACTTATGAGAGTAACAACACCAACGTATTTGATATGCGTAGAGAATCTGAGTTTTTATCAGAACATCTTTTGGAGGCTTATAATACGCCTCTGAATTTCATAAACGACCATCTTGCAGAATTCAAGAGCAACCAACCCTTTTATATCCATTGTGCTGGGGGCTACAGAAGCATGATTGCAGCTTCGATTCTTAAAAGTCGTGGTATTCATAATTTAATTAATATTAAAGGAGGATTTGGAGCGATTAAAAACGCTGGTGTTCAGGTTTCAAACTTTGTATGTCCCTCAACTTTATAAGAGCTGACAAAAATACCCTTCAAAAAAAATTAACCAAACCAAACTCAAAATGACTGCATTTCAGCTTTCACTAAAGTAAAATATTAAATATGATTTCAATTTACGAACCATGGCCGTGGTATGTTTCAGGTCCTATGATTGCCCTAGTAATGTTTTTACTTTTAATGGTGGGGAAAAACTTCGGGATGTCTTCCAACCTTCGAACACTCTGTACTATTTGTGGTGCTGGAAACACATCTGATTTTTTTAGATTTGATTGGAAGACTCAAAAATGGAATTTAGTGGTCATTTTAGGAGCTGTGATTGGCGGCTATATAGGAGCTCACTTTCTATCCTCAGATTTGGCAGTTGTGATAAACCCTGATACCGTTAAAGATTTGAAAGGCTTGGGGTTTG
The DNA here is from genome assembly GCA_018608735.1 of Flavobacteriaceae bacterium. Lineage (GTDB taxonomy): Bacteria > Bacteroidota > Bacteroidia > Flavobacteriales > Flavobacteriaceae > Hel1-33-131. Next base: position 5,718 of record JABAYZ010000116.1, read on the forward strand.
AAAGTGCTGGGAGTGCTTACCTTCCATCCGAACTGTTTGACCGCTCTGCTCTAACCAATATTAAATCACTACTAACATTATCTATTGGAGGATTATTAGTTGGTTTTGGAGCTCGATATGCAGGGGGATGTACTTCTGGACATGCAATTTCTGGTTTGAGTAACCTTCAACTTCCTTCATTAATCGCTGTCATTGGATTTTTTATTGGAGGACTTACTATGATTCATTTAATTTTCCCTTTAATTTTTTAAACTATGAGAACACTTATATATCTTTTTATCGGCATCCTTTTTGGGATTACTATGTTCAAATCAGAGGCGGCCTCTTGGTTTCGAATTTATGAAATGTTTAAATTTGAAGCTTTCCATATGTATGGTATCATAGGCTCAGCTTTAGGGGTGGGGCTTCTTGTAGTACAAGTGATTAAGCGCTACAAAATAAAGTCCTTTTTCGGCGATGCCATTACCTTTCCTTCTAAAGAAAAAAGCATCAGTCGCTACCTAATCGGAGGAATTATATTTGGATTAGGTTGGGCCTTAGCAGGTGCATGCCCAGGTCCTATGTTTACTTTGGTAGGTGCGGGATACGCACCCATTCTTGTAGTTATTGCGGCATCACTTTTGGGTACATATCTATATGGATTCTTAAAGGATAAGCTGCCCCATTAAATGAAAGGGTTAAGAAAGAAGTATTAGAGATTGTTTAGTTTCGTACTTATCGCATCCACACAATTGATTCCATCAATAGCAGCAGAAATAATACCACCCGCATAGCCTGCGCCTTCGCCACAGGGATACAATCCTCTGACGTTTATATGCTCTAAAGTTTCAGAGTTTCTCGGGATGGATATGGGTGACGAGGTTCGACTTTCTGGTGCATGCAATACGGCTTCATTGGTGAAATAGCCTTTCATCTTTTTTCCATATAAAGAAAATGCTTTTCGCAAGCGTTTAGAAATCATTGGAGGTAAGACCGTATTTAAATCTACCGAAACGATGCCGGGTTGGTAAGAGGTTTTAGGAAAGTCTTTAGAAACTTTTCCTTCGACAAAATCGATCATGCGTTGTGCGGGTACTTGCTGTGTTTTTCCAGCCACTTCCCAACAATCATATTCCACTTTTTTCTGAAAATCAAGACAAACAAAAGGATCTTCTGGAGTGTAGTTTGGTAAATCTTTAGGCTCTACACTCACCACAATTCCAGAGTTTGCATAGGGATTATTTCGCTTGCTTGGACTCCATCCATTAGTGACCACTTCTTCTTGAGACGTGGCACAAGGCGCAATAATTCCGCCCGGACACATACAAAACGAATAAACGCCCTTACCGTCAATTTGATCTACTAAACTGTAAGAGGCTGGTGGCAAATACGGATTTTCAACAGCACCGTGGTATTGGATTTTATCAATGAGATGTTGAGGGTGTTCTACCCGAACGCCTAATGCAAATGCTTTGGCTTCTAAGTGAACGCCTTTACTATGAAGTAAATAAAATATATCTCTGGCAGAATGCCCGGTTGCTAAGACTATATTGTCAAAAGGCTTCCAAGATTCATCGTTGATTTTCAAGGCTTTTATGGCATTGTCTTCAATTTGAATATCAGTCAGTTTGGTGTTAAAATGTACTTCTCCGCCTGCTTCTATAATTGCCTCTCGCATGGCGGTAATAATGGCGGGTAATTTATTGGTTCCTATATGTGGATGGGCTTCCACCAAAATGTCTTCAGACGCACCAAAATGGACAAACCATTCGAGGGCTTTCAGGACATTGCCGCGTTTTTTAGAACGGGTATATAATTTTCCGTCGGAATAGGTTCCGGCACCCCCTTCTCCAAAACAATAATTAGATTCCGGATTGACCGTTTGCTCTTTATTGATCGCTGCTAAATCGCGACGCCTGGCACGGACGTCTTTTCCACGTTCAAATACAATGGGTTTTAATCCTGCTTCAATGGCGCGTAAGGCGGCATAGAGTCCTGCAGGACCTGCACCTATAATGGCAATTTCGGGTTTTGAGTGCACTTCTTGAGGCACAAAAGATTGGGGGGATGTTCGGGTTTCACCAAGCACCCAAAATTCAATTTGTAAGTTTAGCTTAATGGATGCTTTTCGGGCGTCAATCGAACGTTTTCGAATGCGCCAATCAATAATATCTGCACTGCGCAGTTTGGCCTTAAAAAGACTCGATTTTAAAATGAAATCGGTATCTTTTTGTTGCGCTGGTTTTATGGTAATTTGTACTAATACACTCATCGTGGCAAAGGTAACTAAAGTTTCCTTGGAATTGTTTAAAAGGCTATTGAACGCAAAAACAATTCAACTAAACGCTGTACCAAACTCTGGTTTGATTTTTAATTTTGAGAGAAAATACAGTATCTGTAGAGTGTACCGCACGCACTGACAGCAGGTTGGGTGAAAATAATTTCATTTTTATTGGAAGAAAAAACGATAAGTCCAGTTCTTTTTTTAAATTTGAATACCCAGATTGCTAATAACCTACTATGCCCCTATTTCAAAATACGGTTGTCACTAGACAGCTCAAGACTCAAAATAAGACCCTCATTTCAGAAAAATGGCTCGCTTATAAAGCCCATTTTTTTAATCCTGCGATCCAAGAAAATATTCGGAACGCCAAAGAAGAGCAGTATCAAGAAGGCTTTTTAAGAGATCTGTTTGTCACTATTTTTGGATATACCCTAAATCCCGAAACCAATTTCAATCTTACCACAGAACTTAAAAATGCGAAAGACAGCAAAAAGGCAGATGGTGGAATTATTATTAATGGCACCGTTGTGGGGGTTATCGAACTGAAAGGCACCAACACCACCGATTTAGCAAAAGTAGAACCCCAAGCGTTTGGGTATAAAAACAATCAGCAGGATTGTGTGTATGTCATAACTTCTAACTTTGAGAAACTCCGGTTTTACATCGACAATGCCATTGAACATATAGAGTTTAATCTGTTTACACTTAGCGAAGAAGCGTTTCAACTCTTGTATGTATGCATCGCTTTTGAGAATATAAAAAACAACCTTCCTAAAAAATTAAAAGAAGAGTCTTTAAGTCAGGAAGAAAATATCACCAAACAGTTGTATAAAGATTACTCGCTATTTAAACGAGAGTTGTTTCAAAACTTAACTCACCTCAATCCCCAATTTGAAGCCTTAGAATTGTTTAAAAAATCTCAAAAATTGTTAGATCGATTTTTGTTTTTATTCTTTTCTGAAGACCGAAATTTACTACCTCCAAATTCGGTAAGACTTATTTTAGAGCAATGGAAAAAGCTAAAAGATTTAGATGCCTACACTCCTTTATACGATCGTTTTAAAAAATACTTTGGGTATTTAAACACGGGCTTTAAAGGCAAACAATACGATGTATTTGCATACAACGGCGGGCTTTTTAAACCCGATACAATTTTAGCCAATATTACGATTGATGATGAATTGCTTTACACCCACACTCTAAAACTCTCAGAATATGATTTTGAAAGTGAAGTGGATGTAAATATTTTAGGTCATATTTTTGAAAATTCCCTCAATGAATTGGATGAAGTCAAAGCTCAATTAGAAGGACAAACGATTGATAAAACGACCACCAAACGCAAAAAAGACGGTGTGTTTTATACCCCAAAATACATCACCAAATACATTGTAGAAAACACGGTAGGCAAACTGTGTACCGAGAAAAAAATAGAACTGGACATTAGCGATGAGACCTATCAACACGCCAAACAACGAAGTCGGAAACGACTGGAAACACTGAACGATTACAGAACTTGGTTGTTACAACTGACCATTTGTGACCCTGCTTGTGGCTCTGGTGCGTTTCTAAATGAAGCTCTTAATTTTCTGATTGCAGAACATCGGTATGTGGACGAACTTTCTGCCAAATATAACAATGACGCTTTAATGCTCAGTGATGTAGAAAACAGCATCCTAGAGAATAATTTGTTTGGAGTGGATCTGAATGAAGAATCTGTAGAAATTGCTAAACTCTCGTTGTGGTTACGAACGGCGCAACCGAACCGTAAACTGAACAGCCTGAATCACAACATAAAATGTGGTAATTCTTTGATTGACGATCCCGAAGTTGCCGGAGATAAAGCGTTTAAATGGGAAGAGGAATTTCCAAGTATTTTTAAAGAAAAACATAAAAAACCATACCACATTACAACAACGATCCACGACAGTCGGACTTCAAAAAGAATGGAGAAGTACAAAGTTAGAGAACGACGGGAAGGAAGCACAAAACCTCATGTGGTTTATTTTACCCCTGAAGATGATTTACAGATAACACAAATCATTGCGGATGTTGCAAAAGAAGATCAACTCAATATACTTGCCTATAACATTTGTGGGGATCATATCCATTTGTTATTGGTGTGCGCTATAGAGGAGATTCCTGCGATTATGCAAAAGATAAAAGGACGGACTTCCTATTTTCACAAGGGGCATTACAAGGGGTTTTACAAGGGGCTTAAGCCCCTTGAGAAAGTAGATGGGAAAAACAAACCGTTGTGGCAACAAAAATACAGTCCCCCAAAAGAAGTTAGCAGTACGGAACAGTTATTGAATACTCTAAAATACATTCAGACGAACAGAAATAAGCACGAATTGCCGCCACATCCCAAGGCTTTACAAAACACCATTAACGCGCTCTGTTGCTCAGAAGCCCACGCCTTCCGTACCGAATATACCGGCGGGTTTGATGTGGTCATTGGGAATCCGCCGTATGTTCAGATACAAAGTATGGGAGCAATTGCCAATGATTTAAAAA
>JABAYZ010000116.1:10504-12781 GCA_018608735.1 Flavobacteriaceae bacterium
AATCAAGGGTTTAAAACATTTGAAAAAACAGGGGATTTGTATTGTTTATTTTATGAGTTAGGAACCATTATTTTAAAAGAAAAAGGAATACTTGGGTTTATTACTTCTAATAAATGGATGAGAGCTAAGTACGGTAAATCTTTAAGAAATTATATAATTGACAATACGCAGCCAATTGAAATTATAGATTTGGGTTCTGGTATTTTTGAAAGTGCAACAGTCGATTCCAATCTAATAATATTTGAAAAAAAATCAGAAACAACAAAAAAATCATTTAATGCTATTGATTTATCTAAAGAAAAAACTTTTCTGGATTTCACTATTTATAAAGAGAAAACAGTTGAGATAAATCCTGATTTAAACGAAAATTGGGTGATCTCAAATCCTATTGAATTAAAGATTAAGAAAAGAATTGAAAAAATTGGAACGCCTTTAAAGGATTGGGATATTAAAATTAATTATGGAATCAAAACTGGTTTAAATGATGCGTTTGTAATTGATGAAATCACAAAAAACAAGTTAATTAAGAAAACTGCAAATAATTCAGAAATCATTAAACCTATATTAAGAGGTAGAGATTTAAACAGGTATTTTGTTGATTACTCTGATCTGTATTTAATTAACACACACAATGGATATAAGGAAAAAAGTGCCGTTAATATTGAAGAATATCAAGACATCAAAGAACACTTGGATGCTTTTCAACCACAATTAACCAAAAGAGGTGACAAGGGTATCACACCATATAACCTGAGAAATTGCGCTTATGTAGATGATTTTTTTAAAGAAAAAATTATTTATCAAGAAATGGTTCATGAGTCTTCTTTTTCTTATCATGAAAAAGGAGCTATGTTTTGTCTTGATACAGGAAGAATAATAACTGGCGAGAGCTTAAAATATTTATTATGTATACTAAATACAAAATTGTTTTTTTATTGTGTTAAAAATTTTTACGGAGGGGGTGGGCTTGGAGAAAAGGGGGTTAGAATGAAACATACTTTTTTTGAAAATTTTCCTTTAGTAAGAACTGAAGAACAACCCTTCATTCTCAAAGCAGACCAAATGCTGTCATTAAACAAAGACTTGCAAGAGCTATCTCAAAAATTCCAAAGAACGTTGCTAAGAGAATATGAGTCCATCGATAAGCTTTCTAAAAAACTAGAAACTTGGTATGCACTCTCCTATGCCGACTTTTTAAAGGAGCTCCAAAAGAAAAAAGTGGTATTGTCCTTATCCAAAAAGGTAGAGTTGGAAACTTACTTTTTAGAAGAACAACAAAAAGCACTTGCGCTTAAAACACAAATCGACCAAACAGACAAAGAAATAGATGCAATGGTGTACGAACTCTATGGATTAACGGAAGCGGAAATTGCCATCGTTGAGAGTTGTTAAGAGAGTGAAAAATATTATTTTCATAGTGTAGTAAATATACCGTTTTTCAATAGTTTACATATATTACAATTGTGAAATAAACGATTTAATTCTGTTAAAATAAACATGATTCATATTACCTTTGTAATAACTATGAAAACAATAGAACGAACTTGTGCGATTGCATATTCTATCAATCTTTTAGGAGACAAATGGTCGCTTTTGATTTTGAGAGATGTCATATTACATAAAAAATCTAAATTCAAAGAGTTTGTTGGTTCGAAAGAAAAAATAGCTACAAACATCCTTACCAACAGATTAAAGTTTTTGGTTAAAGAAGGGTTTTTAGAGCTCTTAGACCCTAAAGGGTTTAAAAAAAACAAGCAATATATTGCGACGGATCGAGGTCTTTCGGTACTACCCATTATCATGGAATTGTATTTGTTTTCTATTGATTCTATCGAGGAGTCTGTTCTGAATCCCACTCAAATTAAAATTAAAAAACAGGTCACTACCAATCGTACAGCTTTCGAGAAAAAACGAAAAACAGACTATCTTAAGTTTGTTGAAAGCCTAAGAGGTAGTTAGTTGCTGTTTTATATACCCAAGAAAAATATATAAAATGAGCAGATCAACTCTTCTAATCAGTTCCTAGTGTTGTAACTATTTGCTACTTAAATTCATCATTGAGAAATGAAAACACAGCTTCAAAATTTTGGTCATAAAAAACCTCTTGAAAATCAAGAGGTTTTGCTAGTAGCGGGAACTGGATTCATTTCTCCACGTTGTTCCAAAATGGGCCAAGGAGGGGAACAACCCAAAGAAACTTCGATTGCTTTGCAATCTGATTTATTCTTTTGTTCTCAAGACGATGCAAGCATCACTTGACCCCAAAATAAAAACTCC
>JABAYZ010000248.1 GCA_018608735.1 Flavobacteriaceae bacterium
CATGATTTTAAAATCATTAAATTTATTAAACTACAAAAATTTCGATGCCTTTACGCTAGAATTTGATGCAAAAATTAATTGTTTTGTGGGGGCTAATGGCGTTGGGAAAACAAATGTTTTAGATGCTATTTACCACCTTTCTTTTGGTAAAAGCTATTTCAATCCTATTGCCTCTCAAAATATCCGACATGATGAAGATTTTTTTGTGGTGGATGGCCTTTATAACAAAAATGAACGTGAAGAGAAAGTGATCGTCTCCCTTAAAAGAGGACAAAAGAAGATCATAAAACGAAACGGAAAAACTTATGATCGTTTTAGCGACCATATTGGATTTTTACCTTTAGTCATCATTTCGCCTGCCGATCGCGATTTGATTATCGAAGGCAGTGACACCCGCCGAAAATTTATGGATGGCGTCATTTCACAAAGCGACAAAAGTTACTTGGAGGCTTTATTAAATTACTCAAAAATACTCGCTCAAAGAAATGCATTGCTAAAATACTTTGCACTAAATAATAACTTTAATAAAGATTCCTTAGAAGTTTATAATGAGCAACTTAACGATTATGGGTCTAAGATTCATGAAAAGCGAAAACTATTTTTAGAAGCCTTTACACCTATTTTTAAAAGCCGCTATAAATCCATTAGCAACAACAGTGAAGAAGTTGATTTATCATATAATAGTCAATTGAATACTTCAACTTTATTAGAGTTATTTACTGGCAATATCAACAAAGATCGGATGTTACAATATACGAGTGTTGGGATCCATAAAGACGATTTAGATTTTACAATAAAAAGCTACCCTATTAAAAAGTTTGGAAGTCAAGGTCAGCAAAAATCATTTTTAATTGCCTTAAAATTGGCACAATTTGATTTTATTAAAGCACAAAGTGGTGAAACACCTCTACTCCTACTAGATGATATTTTTGATAAACTTGACGAACAGCGTGTAGCGCAAATTATCAAACTGGTCAATGATGAAAATTTTGGGCAATTGTTTATTTCGGACACTCATGCGGATCGTACCGAGAAAGCCATTAAAAGTGTACATCAATCCTACCAAATATTTCAACTATGAAACAACTTATAGCGCTTGTATTTTTAATCGTACTGAACAGTTGTCAATCGGATGTGTCTACTTACATTCCTTTTATCGAAGGGTATTGGGAAATTATTAGCGTAACCAAAGATCAAAAGAAAATGAAAGAATTTAAAATGAGTGGTACTGTTGACTATTTTAAAGTTAATCCCAATTTATCAGGCTATAGAAAAAAGGTTACCCCTCGATTTGACGGCGCTTTTGAGATGTCTCAACACGAATCGGAGTTTACACTCACAATGACAGACAATCACTTATGGATCAATTACGCTAATAATGGCGTTACTTACAGTGAAGAAATTATACGGGCTAACAAATCAAGTTTAGTCATTTCCAATGCTGATGGGTATACATACACCTATAAACCTTATGAACCTTTAATTTTTGAATAATGAGTAAACGCCAAAACGATTCGTTTAAAATTGAGGATTTAATGAAATCATTTGTAAAGGAAAACAAACTCGAAAAAGGGCTTGATAAAGTCAATGTCGAAGCGGCTTGGGGAGATTTGATGGGTAATGGTGTGAATACCTATACCACTAGTGTGAAACTCAATAAAGATACGCTCTACGTTGAGTTAAGTTCTTCTGTTTTAAGAGAGGAATTAAGCTACGGGAAGGACAAAATTGTTTCAATGCTTAATGAAGCACTTGGCAAAGACTTGATTACAAAATTGGTTTTAAGATAATTTAGGGTAAAAAAAAAGCCACAACATTGGTGTAGCTTTTCAAATCGTAAATTTATAAGATTAAAACATCTCTCTTCCTGAAAAATGAAATGCACTTTCAATGGCTGCATTTTCGTCGCTATCACTTCCGTGTACTGCGTTTTCACTAATAGAGTCTGCAAACATATTACGGATAGTCCCTTCAGCGGCTTCAGCTGGGTTGGTTGCACCAATTAAAGTTCTAAAATCTTCTACAGCATTGTCCTTTTCAAGAATCGCTGCCACAATAGGACCACGCGTCATGTAGGTTACCAAATCGGCATAAAATGGACGCTCACTATGGATGGCATAAAACGCCTCAGCATCAGCCTTTGTAAGCTGTGTTAATTTCATGGCAACAATTCTGAAACCTGAAGCTGTGATTTTTTCAACTATTCCTCCGATGTTCCCTTTCTCAACAGAATCGGGCTTAAGCATTGTAAATGTTTTGTTTGTAACCATGATTTTTAATGTAAATTAATTTTTGCAAAAATAGGGTTTTTTCGTAAAACTCACACATTTCATCTATTTTAAAAAATCGTATATTTGCACGCTATGAATACAGCAGAAATTTTAGATTTAAAAAAAATATTATCTGACCCTAAAAAAGTGGTAATTGTACCTCATAAAAACCCTGACGGTGATGCCATGGGATCTACTTTAGGGCTTTTTCATTACCTCAAAAAACTAGGACATGCGGCTACCGTTATTGCGCCTAACGACTATCCCGAATTTCTCAAATGGATTCCAGGAACAACGAACGTTAAAATTTTTGAAACTGACACAACGGTTTCAGAAGCACTGATTGCGCAGGCAGACCTCATTTTTACTTTAGACTTCAATGCCCTTCACCGTTGTGGAGCAATGGGAGTCCCTATAGGAAATTCAAACGCCATTAAGGTTATGATTGATCACCATCAACAACCCGATGATTATGCAACCTTTGTTTATTCAGATGTCAACATGTGTTCGACCTGTGAAATGGTGTATCATTTTATTGATAAGATGGGCGATTTAGAGCTCATTGATGTGGCTATTGGAGAAGCCCTTTACACGGGAATTATGACCGATACCGCATCCTTTCGTTTTCCACTGACCACAAGCACCACCCACAGAGTAATTGCTCATTTGATTGATGTTGGTGTAGAAAAATCTAATATTCACAACGCTGTATATGACACCAATAGTTTTGGACGACTACAACTCATGGGTTGTGCGTTAAATAACTTGAGGTTTTTAGAGAACTTTAATACGGCCTACATTAGCCTGACTAATAAAGAATTGGATGCACATAACTTTCAAAAAGGAGATACTGAAGGTTTAGTCAATTATGGTTTGTCCCTAAAAGGCGCACAATTTGCAGTCATTTTTATCGAACACAAAGAAGAAGGTATTATCAAAATTTCTTTTAGATCAAAAGGTACATTTGATGTAAACACTTTTGCACGTACACATTTTAATGGCGGTGGACACAAAAATGCTTCAGGAGGACGAAGCAACCTCAACTTAGAAGATACCATTGCAAAATTTATTAGTATATTGTCCGACTATAAATCAGAATTAGAATAATGAAACAGGCACTCTATTTTGCATTCACGCTTTTACTTTTTGTGAGTTGTAAACCCTCTGATGCGAGACGTCCGATAACCAACAATTCTGGATCTTCAATAGAAGCCTCAATTGAACGTAATAAACAATTGAATGAAAAAGAATATGCGCAAATAAAAGCCTTGATTAAAGCCTCAAAAAAATCGTTTTTATCTTCAGAATATGGGTTTTGGTATGCCTATAACACCAAAATAGAACAAAAGACAATAACTCCAAAGTTTGGAGATTTAGTACACTACAATGCCGTACTTAAAACCTTAGCAGGTCAAATAATATATTCAGAAAGCGCAAAAAAAATACAAACCTACTACATTGATCAACAAGAATTATTTTCGGGTCTTAGAGAAGGCTTAAAACTTATGAAAGAAGGAGAATCCGTTACTTTTATGTTTCCGTCTCAACAAGTATATGGCTATTATGGAGACGATAATAAAATAGGCAGCAATGTGCCGCTAATCTGTGAGGTTTCTTTACTAAAACTTACCACAAATTGAAAACACCATAAACATAAATAACCCAATTAAAAATTAAACATAAAATGAAATTCACAAAAGTATTTATCCAATTATTTGCAGCAGGTTTACTGCTAAGCTCAACAGCATGTAAACAACAATATCCAGATTTAGGTGATGGTATATTTGCCGAGTTTATAACCACAAAAGACACGATCGTTATACAGTTGTTTTATGACAAAGTTCCATTGACTGTTGCCAATTTTGTAGGATTAGCTGAAGGCACACACCCTATGTTAGCCGACTCCTTAAAAGGCAAGCCTTATTATAACGGCACTGTTTTTCATAGAGTTATTAATAACTTCATGATTCAAGGTGGTGACCCAACAGCAACAGGGTCTGGTAATCCAGGATTCAAATTTGGTGATGAATTTGATGAGAGTTTAAAACATGATAAACCAGGGATACTGTCGATGGCCAACTCCGGTCCAGCTACCAATGGGAGTCAGTTTTTTATTACCGAAAAACCAACGCCACACCTAGATAACAGGCATGCTGTTTTTGGAGAAGTTGTCAAAGGTTTTGAAGTTGTAGATACCATTTCGAATGTTAAAGTTACACCAGGATCAAATAAACCTGTAGAAGATGTGAAAATAGTAGAACTAAATATCATTCGTCAAGGAATGCGTGCCAAAGGATTTGATGCTGCTGATACTTGGAATACAGAACTTCCTTTACTGGAAGAAAAGCGATTAGAAAAACTTGAAGAGGCCAAGAAAAAAGCTGAAGCGGCTAAGAAAATTGCTGAAGAAAAAATGGAAATTGCAGCCAAAGAGATGGTACCAGTATTGAATATTTACAAAAGCAAAGCAACGCAACAAGAATCTGGATTACTTGTTTATAACATTTCTAAAGGCAGTGGTCCAAAACCTGCTAATGGCAGCACTGTAAAGTTGAACTATGAAGGCTATTTTATAGATGGAAAATTATTTGACACCAACATTAAAACTATTGATGAAAAATGTGGGACCTATGACCTTCGAAAAGAACAACAAGGAAGATATAATGCTATGCCAATGAAAATCGATCCGGAAGCGCAAATGATTCCAGGGTTCAAAGAAGGCGTACTTAACATGTCTATTGGAGACAAAACGTTTTTATACATCCCATCGTATTTAGCATATGGCGAAAAAGGTCGTGGACGAATTCAACCCAACACGGATTTAATGTTTATTGTTGAAATGGTTGGAACAGCAGAATAACACATACATTTCCTATTAAAAAAAGCAGCCCATGGGCTGCTTTTTTTATATCATAAAACAAAAAATTAAGCTTTTGGAATCTGTTTTAAAATTGCTAAAAGAAAACCCCAAAACTTTTGAACCGAAGAAATTTGAGCACGTTCATCAGGCGAATGTGCCCCTCTAATATTTGGCCCAAAACTAATCATTTCCATATCGGGATAATTGGTCCCTAAAATACCACACTCTAGTCCTGCATGACAGGCAGCTACTTTTGGTTTTTCATTATATAAATCTTCATATAGGGTTCTCAAAACGTTCAAAATAGACGACTCCATGTCGGGTGCCCATCCTGGGTAATCTCCAGAAAGCTCTACCTCGCAACCTATAAGCTCAAAGGTGGCACGCAGCATCATTGCTAAATCCATTTTAGAAGACTCTACAGATGACCGTGTTAAACAGCCGATGTTTACGTTTCCGCCTTTAATATTAACGCGTGCAACATTATTAGACGTTTCTACAAGCTCTGGAATATCCGCACTCATGCGGTACACACCATTCCAAGCGGCATATATAGCGCGAGTAATACCCTCTTGAACCCCTAAATCCATAATGACTTTTGGAGTGTCAATTTTAGTGAACTCAACGGTTAAATCCGGTTCTAATGTGTTAAGCTCTGTTTGTATGGCCTCAACTTGCATAGCCATTTCATATTTAAAAGCAGCTTCATGAATCCTATCAATAGCAACAATCGCTCGACTCTCTCTAGGAATTGCATTTCGCAAACTCCCACCGTCAATTTCGGAAATTCGTAATCCAAAATTTTCAAAAGCATCAAACAACAAACGGTTCATAATTTTATTGGCATTACCAAATCCTTTATGAATATCCATCCCTGAATGCCCTCCTTGTAAACCTTTAACTTCAATGGAATATCCCATTTTAGTTTCTGGTGTTGGCTCTTCGTTGTAAGTACCTACAGCAGTCACATCGATACCTCCAGCACAACCTACGCCAATTTCGTCATCATCTTCGGTATCTAAATTTAATAGAATAGCTCCATTTAATAACCCACCTTCTAAGCCCATGGCGCCAGTCATCCCTGTTTCTTCATCAATCGTAAACAGCGCTTCAATCGCTGGATGAGGAATATCGGTACTTTCTAAAATCGCCATAATAGTCGCTACCCCTAATCCGTTATCAGCCCCTAAAGTGGTGCCGTTAGCCTTAACCCAATCGCCATCGACAAGCATCTCTATACCTTGAGTTAAAAAATCAAAATCGGTATCGCTATTTTTTTGGTGTACCATATCTAAATGCGACTGCATCACTATAGCCTTCCGATCTTCCATACCATCAGTGGCTGGCTTTTTGATAATAACATTACCTACATTGTCAACAATGGTCTCTAGGTTCAAGTTTTTACCAAAATCTTTCATAAATGCAATGACGCGTTCTTCTTTTTTGGAAGGGCGGGGTACGGCATTTAAATCTGCAAATTTATTCCAAACAGCTTTGGGTTCCAACTGACGTATATCTTGACTCATGATAATTGTGTTTTTTTGTTGCACAAAGGTAGGGATTACTTCCCGATCATAAATTAAAATTATTACTTTTGAGTAATGTCTAAAAAAGGAAAAATCATACTGGCGTTGAGTTTACTACCTCAATACTTTCTCATAAAAACTGCGAAATCTAACCCTGAATTTATAGAGACCTATTACAGTAGGGGGATTTTCCCTATCTTCTCTAAACTACTGAATACGGCTTTTAAATGGATTCCGTTTTCTGTGGGTGATGTGTTGTATGCTGGCTTGATTGTTTATCTGATTCGTTGGGTAGTTATCAATCGGAATCGCCTCAAAACAGCAGCTAAAGCATGGGTTTTGGATGTTTTGTGTTTTACATCTGTCCTCTATTTTATGTTTCATTTGTGTTGGGGGTTCAATTATTACCGCCTGCCTTTACATACGACACTCAACTTAAATCCAAAGTACACCACAACTCAATTGAAATCGGTTACCAACCAACTGGTTATAAAAACAAATGCATTGCATCTAGAAATCACCAAAGATTCTTTATTAAAAACCACCCTGCCCTACGCATTTTCTGAACTGACAGAAATCTGTCATTCGGGCTATTCTCAATTAGAAAAGGTGTATCCTAATTTTAAACACGACGGCAAAAACAGTAAAAAATCGCTATTCAGCACGCCCCTAACCTATATGGGATTTAGTGGTTACGTGAACCCGTTTACGCTTGAAGCGCACATCAATGCTGTGATGCCCACCAATTCTATGCCAACGACCATCGCGCACGAACAAGCACACCAGTTGGGTTATGCGGCAGAGAACGAAGCTAATTTTATTGGGTTTTTGGCGAGTATCCATAATGAAGATCTCTATTTCAACTATGCGGGTTATAAATTTGCATTGCGCTATTGTTTAATAGAACTCTCTAAAAGAGATCCGGAAGTCTACGCCTCTACGTTGTGCACGATCAACCCTGGAATCTTAGATGATTACCAAGAAGCATTTGAGTTTTGGAGTGCTCACCACAACCCACTAGAACCTGTTTTTAAAGGGTTTTACAGCCATTTCTTAAAAGCAAATAACCAAGCCAAAGGCATTGAAAGTTATAGCTATGTGGTGGCACTTTTGGTGGATTATTTGGTCACTATTGGAGCTGCCACTTAAAATAGTGAAGAGGCTACTTTAAATGTAGGTGATTTTTTTATATTTATTTTAATCAAATCATAACACATAAGAGAAAGCTATACATAAAATTTATCGTCCTATAATCTGATTGAGCACAATAAAAAATGTCAAAATTTAAGTTCTCAATAAAACTATCACTATATTTAGACACAAACTAAATTCATATGTTATGATAAAAAGACTGATTTTCCTTTGGAGTTTATTTGGGGTGTTCACGTTGTCCGCTCAAGAGTATTTCCCAAAGAATGATGGTGTGAAATCTAAAAACACAAATTTCACAGCCATAACCAACGCAAAAATTTTCATATCGCCTTCCAAAAGTATCGATAATGGCACCTTATTAATTCGAGAGGGAATAATTAGGAACGTTGGAGTAGATATTGTAATTCCTAAAAACACGGTTATAATTGACCTAAAAGGTAAATCCATTTACCCTTCATTTATTGATCTTTATTCCGATTTTGGTATTTCTAAACCCAAACGTGAAAGTGGCGGAAGTCGCTCACCTCAATACAGTGCCAGTCGAGAAGGCTTTTATTGGAATGACCATATACGCCCAGAACAGAATGCCATTGATCATTTTAAGTATGATGACAAAGCAGCTAAGGCCTTATTAGAGGCTGGATTTGGTGTTGTGAATACGCATTTACAAGATGGTATTGTTCGCGGGACTGGGGCATTAATTGCTTTAGATTCTAAGGGGAGTGATTCACAACGCATTTTAGCGGACCAATCGGCACAATATACTTCTTTTTCAAAAAGTGTACGTTCCCGTCAGTCCTACCCTTCCTCTATTATGGGCGGGATGGCTTTGTTGAGACAACTCAATTATGATGCGGATTGGTATGCAAAAGGAAACGTTAATACAAAAGACCGTTCTATTGAGGCCTTTAACCAAAATAAAAATCTAGTTCAAATTATGGAAGCTGGCAGTAGAGCCAATGCCTTACGAGCCGACAAGGTTGGAGACGAGACTGGCGTGCAGTATGTAATTTTGGGTGGTGGTGATGAGTATGAACGTATTGACGCAATCAAAAATACACAAGCAACGTTTATTTTGCCGCTTAATTTCCCAAAGGCTTATGATGTTGAAAATACCTTTTTAACAAATTCTCTGGAGCTAGAAGCGATGAAAGAATGGAACCAACGCCCTAGTAATCCAAAGGCACTAGATGTCAACGGGGTGTCTTTTACGTTTACAACCAAAGGCCTAAAGTCGATGAAAGACTTTAGGGCTAACCTCAAAAAAGCAATTGAGTATGGCTTAGACAAAGTCACTGCATTAGAAGCTTTAACTACCCAACCTGCTCAAATTTTAGGGAATTCAAAACTTGGAAATTTAAATGTGGGGAGTTATGCTAATTTCTTAATTACTTCGGGAGATATTTTTGATGAAAAAACTACACTTTATGAAAATTGGGTGAATGGGTCAAGAACTGTGTTTGATGATTTATCGAAAAAAGACATCACAGGTAACTATAGCTTCACGCTTAACAATGATACTTATGTGCTCAAAATATCCGGACCATTAAGCAAATTGAAAACTGAACTAACATTGGATTCGTTAAAATTAAGCAGTAATTTGAAGTACAAAAATGATTGGATGCATTTGATGTTTTCTTCTAAAGACACAACGCAGCAAGACTTTATTCGCTTAAATGCAAAAATTTTGTCGAGTGCTGAAAGCATTACAGGAAAAGCCACTTTACTAGATGGCTCTACCCCTACTATAGAAATTAAGCGTATAGAGACCCCTTCTAAGAAAGCGGCGACTAAGACTAAGAAAGATGTAGTGCCAAAAATAGTTCCTGTGAGTTATCCAAATGGCGCCTATGGCTTTACAAAACTTCCAGAAGCCGAAACAGTATTGTTTAAAAATGCGACGGTATGGACCAATGAATCTGATGGGATTCTCGAAAACACGGATGTACTTGTTCAAAATGGGCGTATTTCAAAAATTGGAATTGGGCTTAAAAATTCTAAAGCGAAGGTTATAGATGCTACAGGAAAGCATTTGACTGCTGGAATCGTAGATGAACACTCGCATATTGCGGCGGCAAGCATCAATGAGGGTGGACAAAATTCTTCTGCCGAAGTAAGTATCGAAGATGTCATTGATGCCGATGATGTTGACATTTATCGGAATTTGGCTGGTGGAGTCACTACAATTCAAATTCTTCATGGGTCCGCCAATCCAATTGGAGGGCGCTCTGCTATTATTAAATTAAAATGGGGAGAGTCTGCAGAAAATTTAATTTTCAAAAACAGACCTAAGTTTATAAAATTCGCACTTGGTGAAAATGTTAAACAATCAAATTGGCAAAGTTTCAGTCGTTTTCCACAAACACGTATGGGCGTCGAACAACTCTATATAGATTATTTCACAAGAGCAAAGGCTTATGATGCTAAAAAGAAAAGCGGAAAACCCTATCGAAAAGATACCGAAATGGAAGTCCTCGCCGAAATCTTAAACAAAGAACGTTTTATCAGTTGTCATTCATACATCCAAAGTGAAATTAATATGTTAATGAAAGTCGCTGAAAAATTTGATTTTAACATCAATACTTTTACACACATCTTAGAAGGGTATAAAGTCGCCGATAAAATGAAAGCTCATGGCGCAGGTGCTTCAACCTTTAGTGACTGGTGGGCCTATAAATATGAAGTTAATGATGCCATTCCATATAACGCTTCTATATTAAATGCGATGGGCGTTGTAACTGCTATTAATAGTGATGATGCCGAGATGTCTAGACGACTCAATCAAGAAGCAGCAAAAGCTGTGAAATACGGCGGAACATCGGAAGAGGATGCATGGAAAATGGTTACATTAAACCCTGCAAAACTGCTTCATATTGATGATAAAGTGGGAAGTGTTAAAGTTGGTAAAAATGCAGATTTGGTACTTTGGAGCGCTCATCCGTTATCAATTTATGCCAAAGCAGAAAAAACATTAATTGAAGGGGTTACTTATTTTGATATAAATCGCGATTCAAAACTAAGAGCGGCCATTGAAACAGAACGCAATGAACTCATTCATATGATGTTAAAAGAAAAAAATAAAGGCATGAAAACACAGCCTATAAAGAAAAAAGATAAACAGCTTTTACACTGTGATTCCATGGATTTTAATCAACTCTAACTACAAAAAAATGAAACTTATAAAACTAATAACTATTATAATTGTTTGTGTGTTTACAGGACAAGCACAGCAAACACCAGCAGATACACAATCTAAATCCCAAGCAATTATTGGCGGAACTGCTCATATTGGAAATGGAATGGTGATTGAAAATTGCCTTATCACTTTCGACAATGGAGTTTTTCAAAATGTATCTGAATACAACGGAACTGAAGACCTCTCACAAATGGAAGTTATTGATGCTAAAGGACAACATATCTATCCTGGTTTTATCGTGCCAAATTCAACCTTAGGTCTTATTGAAATTGATGCTGTAAGAGCAACTGACGATGACTCGGAATTGGGGACATGGAATCCTCATATTCGGAGTTTAATTGCCTACAATGCTGAATCTAAAGTGGTGGAAAGTATGCGACCAAATGGGGTGCTTTTAGCACAAATTACACCGAGAAGTGGTCGTATTTCCGGCACCTCCTCCATCGTGCAGTTGGACGCTTGGAATTGGGAAGATGCCGTTATTAAAATAGATGATGGTATTCATATGAATTGGCCCAATAGCTTCACTCGCGGACGTTGGTGGTTGGGTGAAGATCCTGGTCTAAAAAGCAATCCAAAATACAGCAGCCAAACGCTGGAAATTGAAGCGTACTTTAATAATGCAAAAGCAAACTCGGACAACACTAAAGCAAGTGACAATCTCCCTTTGAATGCAATGCGTGGGCTCTTTGATCAAACCAAAACACTTTACATCCATGTCAATGACGAAAAAGGAATTGTGGATGCGGTAGAGTTTTCAAAATCACAAGGGCTTTCTAAACTCGTTATTGTGGGTGGTTATGAAGCTTACAAGCTCGCCTCCTATTTAAAAGAAAATGATATTGCCGTATTGCTTCAACGCGTACACTCACGCCCTAACAGTGATGATCATGATTATGATTTGCCATATAAAATGGCTAGCCTTTTGGTCAATGAAGGTGTTCTTGTAGGCTTGGAAACTAGTGGCGATATGGAACGTATGAACTCTCGGAACCTTCCATTTTATGCAGGAACAACAGTGGCACATGGGCTATCAAAAGCACAAGCGCTTCAATTAATTACTTTAAATACTGCTAAAATTTTGGGTATCGATAACAGCTACGGATCATTGGAGGTAGGAAAAAGTGCTACCCTATTCATTAGTACTGGTGACGCGCTCGACATGCGAAGTAATAATCTCACAAATGCATATATTGATGGGCGTGAAATTAGTTTAGAAAGTCATCAAACAGAACTATGGAAACGTTATTCTGAAAAATACGAGAACAACTAAAATTTCAGCGCTTATCTAAATCAAAAGTTCAAGTTTCGACTTGGACTTTTTTTGGTTTAAGGTTAAAATTTAAACACTATTTTTGTAGCATGGTTAAAACAATAAGCAGTCTTCAAAACCCTTTTATAAAACAACTGGTTCAACTCAAAGAAAAGTCGA